>DAISYT010000007.1:0-12970 GCA_036825175.1 Candidatus Cloacimonadota bacterium | reverse complement strand
GAGCTTTTAAGCTGTATAAAATAAAATTATTTAGACTGTCATTCTGAGGAATTCTTCATGTGTTACTAATGAATAATCTCATGTGTTTCCCTTTTTAAATTTATGTAGCTCACGGATTTGCACGGATAAAGCATTAATAAATATGAGCTTTTAAGCTGTATAAAATAAAATTATTTAGACTGTCATTCTGAGGAATTCTGCTTACTGTTATCGACGAAGAAGCTCTTTTCTATTCGGTTCTTTGTACATTAACACTTTCGGAATCGGATAGTTAAAAAACCTTGAAAAGGCTAAATGAAAGAATTCCTCTGATGGAAGCCTTTTCAAGGTTGAATTTTTTGGCATTCCTTCCAGCGGAAACAGCTCATAATATGATCGTTCACCAACCCGGTGGCTTGCAGATGAGAATAGATAATAATCGAACCAAGAAATTGGAAGCCGCGCTTTTTCAAATCTTTACTGATGCGGTCGGAAAGTTCGGTTCGGGCAGGAATTTGGTTAATTTCTGTCCAATGATTAACCAGCGGTTTCCCACCTACAAAGTTCCACAAATAATTACAGAAACTACCGAATTCTTTTTGAATTTCTATGAAGCATTGGGCGTTGTTGATGGAAGCTGTGATCTTGCGTCGATTGCGGATAATGCCGGCATTTTGCATCAGTTCTGCAATTTTCTTCTCAGCATATTCGGCAACTTTTTGCACATCGAAACCCTCGTATGCAGCACGGTAGTTTTCGCGTTTGTTCAGGATGGTGTTCCAGCTTAAACCGGCTTGCGCCGATTCCAACACCAAAAACTCGAATTGCTTTCGGTCGTCATAAACAGGAACTCCCCATTCTTCATCGTGATAACGAATGTAAAGTTCGTTGGATGTGCTCCAGGGACAGCGGTTCATAGTGTTCTCCTTTTTCATTCAATTCCTAAAAATTCGTAATAATTTTCAGGGTGGATCAGTTCTCAATCCAAAATTTATCTTAAATTCCAGGAATATAATCCCAAAATTATATAAAATATCAGGATCACGATCCCAAATTTTAAGGTTAACGCATTTTCGTCTATAAAGAATTTTTGGTTAACTCCAATTAATTCAATTGATAAGCTCTATCAGATTTCAAACGTGATCGAATTATGATTGCCGATGTGCAGATGTTTGATGTTTCTGGTCAGTTTATTTAGCAGCAGCAATCCTAAATCTTCCGGTTTGCTTTGTATGATTTCTTTGGGATCGATGTTATCTATATCTGAAATCACGGAGCGGTCGGTCACTTCCACTAAAAGGTTTTCATCCGCCAGTTGCAGATTAAATGTAATCGGAGTGCAGGAATCGGTATTTTGCAGATAAGCGAACACTTCCTCGCAAGCCAATTGTAAATGGAAAGTACGTTCCGCATCCAGTTTATATTTGGCACTCAGATCATCGAGGAAAGAACGCAGTTTGGGTAATTCTTCCAGATCGTTTTGCAAGCGGAGAGAACGGCGTTTCGCGGGACGCAAGTTGGTTATCATTGTTAAGATTAAAGCCGTGATACCACCGGTAGCGATGCCGTTTTCCACGAAAGGTTTGAAAGCATCGCCGATCAAACCTGGGAAAAATAATTTGAAGGTGGAAATGATGCCCACCGTTAGCGATACCCCGACGATAATTCCCGAATCGTAATCGATGCCATTTTCGGCGATCAATTTGATGCCGCTGGCAAAAAGCAATCCCATGAAAACCAGAGAAGAAGCTGCTAAAACCGGACCGGGAATGAGCGTGAGTCCGTAAACCAATTTGGGCATGAAAGCCAGAATTATCATAAAGACCGATGCAGCATAACCCACCGAACGGGAAGCGACTTTGGTCAGACCGACCACGGCGATATTGCCGGAATATGTTGTATTCGGCATCGTTCCGCACAGACCGGAAAGAGCATTGCCCACGCCATCCGCGTATAAACAGCCCTGTACCGCTTCGTAATCGACTTTACGGAAGTCGGGATCGGAAGTGGTTTGAGCGATGATAGCATCGCCGACGCTTTCCACCGTGCTGGCAAAAGTGGCGAATAAAAATGCAATGAACAGCGGCAAATGTTTGATGGAAAGATGGAAATCCGGGAAAATCCATTGTTCATGTGGCAAACCGAAAAGCGGATAATTGTGCAGAGAAGAAAAATCGGCAATTCCCAAAAAGGTAGAAGCAATCATTCCCGCGGCAATGCCAATAATCGGACTCCACAAACGCAGATATTTCGAGCCGAAAATGGCAAATGCCAAAGTGAAAATGATAGTTATCATACCTGTTACCAGATTTGCTACAGAACAATAATTTTCCGTTCCGGACGTGCCGATCCACAAATCCATCATCACCGGAATCACGCAAATAGCGATAAGAATGATGACGATGCCGCCCAGATTCGGCGTAACGATTTTCCTGATGTACCAGAGAAAATAGGAAAGGATCACTTCCATCGGGGCAGAGAGAATTCCCATGGCAGCAATGAGTCCGAACCCGCCCATAAATCCGGCAGAAATACAAGCCCCCATGTATGCCGAAGAAGTTCCCAAAAATAATAAATAACCGGAGCCGATCCTACCCACTTTTTTGATCTGAATAAACGACGAAATACCGCTGATAAGCATGGTGGCAAAAACCAACATATGTTTCTGACCGGCAGAGGTTCCGATCAGATTGGCAATGATGAGCGGGGTGAGAACCGAACCGGGAATAATGAGGATGGCATGCTGCAAACCCAAAAATAAATTTAAGAAAAAGGGCGGTTTATCATTTACACCGTAAAGCATTTGGCTGGGCATGATTTTATATCTCCTGTTTGCCTTCAACATTCATGATGTCGAAAACACCGATCCATTTACAAACATTTTTTTACTCACACATTGAAGCTAAAATTTCTGCCAATTCCTTCGTTAATTCCTGACGGCTAAAAGACCCGACGGCAGCAGAATGATCGGCAGTTCTTCCCTTCAAACGATTCTCATAAATTCTTGCTATAAAATCTTTTATGGAATTCTCATCTTTGTAATCAAACATTTGTCCGGCGTTGGTTTTTTGCAAGATTTCCGCAGCTTCACCAGCGATGGGACCGATTCCCAAAACGGGTACTCCGGCACCCAGATATTCATAAATTTTGCCGGTGAGAATACCTTTATTATCCGGCACATTATTGATGATGAGCAGCAGCAGATCAGAATCGATCATTTCCTGCAAAACCTGCTCGTGCGAAATATAATCATGAAAAACTATCAGATGATTTTTATCCGCCGCCAAAAGTTCTGCCTGCACATCCCGGCTTACATTTCCCCAAAAATCCAGTTGCAGATTTGAGACAAATTCCGTTAAATAATTCAGCGCTTGCAGGACGATCGCGGGATTGCGTTCGCCGGTGATATTCCCAAAATAGCTGATCGTGAATTTCTGATTTAACTGCTTTTTCTTTCCGGCAAAATCACTCGCATCGAAGCCATTGGAAATAATTTTTCCTTTCTCACCGGCAGCCAAATCATGTAAAATTTTCTGATTGATGGAAAGCACTAAATCACAGTCATGCACTACTTTTGCTTCCAATTTGCGGTCGAGTTTGGCAGTCAGTTTGGAACGTTTTACTTTCTCCAGATAATCGATTTTCGTCCACGGATCGCGAAAATCTGCCAGCCATTTAACCCCAAATTTCTGCTTCAATTTTCTGCCCACCAGATGCGTGGAATGCGGTGGACCGGAGGTGATTATCGCCTCATATCTTTCTTTTCGCAGTTCTTGGCAAGCCGCTTTATAAGCATATTTATTCCAGAATTTACGGGCATCGGGAACAATCAGATTCAAACGAATCCAAAAAGTGATTTTTTTGCAGAACGAATCATTCGGACGAATCTCCAGGCTGCCATACGGGAGGTTTTTTTCGCCTTTTTTGTTAAAAAATTTCCCAAAGGTCGGCGTTTTGGTGCGGACAACTTTTACATTCGCCGGCACATCTGCCAGAAGTGATGTATCGAGCGCCGGATAATCCCCAGCCAAAGTGGTAATGACCGTGGGCTGCCAGTCAAATTGCGGCAGATATTTTACAAATTTCAGCCAACGCTGCACGCCGGCTCCGCCGCTGGGAGGCCAGTAATACACGATTACCAGAACCTTTTTTATTTCTTTCTCTGCAACCACTTCTCCCTCACCATTTTTCCTTTTGACAAACCTGATTTGTATAAAGTTTTTGTCCAAGAAAAAGAATTTTGTAGAAGGAAAAGATGAGAGATATTGATCGGAAAGTATTTCAGAAGATCGGCGAAAACGGCATCACTCTGTATGAAGTTATGGAAATTGTCGATCGCATGAGCCAGTCTGAATTGAAGAAAAGTTATGAAGACGACTGTTTATTTCAATCGGAAAAGTATTTTGCCAACAATGTGATCGATGCTTTATTGCGTTACCGATTGATCCATCAGGAAGGCAATAAATATTTTAAAGTAGAAAAAAAGAAAGAAGAGAAGAAATAAATTCAGCGTTGCTTCAGCCATTGTCTCGTCACTTCATAGCAGGCAATGGCAGCAGTAACTCCCACATTTAGAGAATTTTTCCAGCCGGAAAGCGGGATCGAAACTACTTCATCTGCCAAATTTAGTATTTCCGGTGCGATTCCCAGAGCTTCGTTTCCCAGCAGCAATGCTGCCGGTTTTAAGAAATCGACTTCCATGATATTTCCGGCATGGGATACCGTTTCCAAAGCGTAAATTCGCACTCCTTGTTTGTGCAGAAATTCGATCGCTTCTTCCGTTAGCGTAAAATGCTGCCAATCGATATATTCTGTAGTTCCCATGGCGGTTTTCCGCACTTTTTCATTCGTGGGATTCGCGGTGTAACCACAGGAAAAAATGCTTTTTACACCGAAACATTCTGCCGTTCGGAAAATGGAACCGACATTGAAAGAGGAACGCAGATTATCCAAAATCAGGTATAACGGCTGGTTAGCATGTTCGGTGCGCAAACCGTCCTGTTGCAGGATTTCCATATCGGTAACTTCTCGTCCCAACTGCTGTTCCAAAGGTACGGCAAAATCCAGAAAACCACGTAATGAGAATTCAGACAGATCGGGCAGAACGGTAATTCCCAACCAACGCAGGCAATTTGCAAACTCTGTGAGCAGAGCAGATCGCTTTTGTTCTTCCTGCCAGTTTTGTTCGATCGATCGAATAAACTCCCTCAAAATTTTCTGCTGTTTTTCTTCTGCGAACGACCTGAATTTCTTTTCCGAATACTTCATCCTTCCTTCCCCAACAACTTATCTTCCGATACACTTTTGAATTTCATTCCGGCTGGCAAGGGAAATCTGCTTGACACGGATGCTTCCCCTTCCGTTTTTTCAGGATGAAGTCGATTCATAAAAATCGGTTTTGTGAAGAAACTCGAAAGAGAGGTGCGAGATGCGACAAATTTTGGAATATAAAAGAAAGATATTTGGTTATGAATGCGATATTTACGGTCATTTGAACAATGCGAATTACCTTCATCTTTTGGAGGAAGCCCGTGCCGATGCTTTGGAACAGATGCAACTACCGGTGCGAAAACTGGCAGAGATGGGATTTCATATTTATCTTACCAATATCGAACTGAGTTTTATCAAAGGCTTACCGCTGGAAAGCATCGTCATGATAAAAAGTTACATCGAATCGGGAGACCGATTGCAATTCACCTGGAAGCAGGAAATGTATAACGAGCAAGAGGAATTGTGCAGTAAAGCAGCCGTAAAAGGATGCTTTATCAAAAACGGAAAGCCGTCCCGAATTTCCCCAGAAATACTGGAAGTTTTCCTTTCTTATACTTAGAGCAGAAGCGTTGCCAATCCCAAAAAGGAAGCGAAACCGCCGATATCCGTAAGCATGGTAATCATGATGCTGGAAGCCAGTGCCGGATCGATTTTTAATGATTTCAACACAACCGGAATCAGCGAGCCGACCAAGCCGGCGATGAACATATTACACACCATGGCGGCACCTAAAACCACTCCCAACATGATGTTTCCTTTCAAATAATAGGCGATCAGCATGGCAGCGGAGCCGATCAATATACCGTTGATCAATCCCACTGCAATTTCTTTCAGAATCGCCTTCGCCGTGTTGTGAATCGTTAATTCTCCCATGGCAATACCGCGTACGATGACGGTGAGCGTTTGCGTTCCCGAATTTCCTCCCAAACCGGCTACGATCGGCATGAGCACCGCCAGGATGGAAAGCTTGGCGATGGTTTGCTCAAAAATTCCCACCACCGAAGAAACCAGAAGCGCCGTAAACAGATTCAAGACCAGCCACGGTAAACGTTTTTTTACGGAATTGATCGGTCGGGTAAACACTTTATCTTCACTTTCCAAACCGACCATTTTGTAAGCATCTTCGGAAGCTTCTTCATCGATTACGTCGATAACATCGTCCACTGTGATACGACCGAGCAGTTTATTATTGGCATCCACAACCGGCAAAATATACAGGTTGTATTTACGGAAAATATGCGCCACTTCTTCCTGATCCATCGTAACGGGGATCGAGATAAACTCCGATTCCATCAGTTCATGAGCGGAATTATTCTGTTTTGCCAGCAGCAGTTTGGTGATTTCCAATAATCCCTTCAGATGTTCGTCTTGATCGATAACAAAAATGTAATGGAGATTATCTACTTCTTCGTAATTTTTCCGGATGTATTCGATAATTTCATCGCGTCGTAAATCCTCATGCACGGAAATGAATTCCACCTGCATCAGACCGCCGGCGGTATCTTCTTCATAGGTAAGCAGTTGCTGCAAATCTTCCGAATCTTCTTTATCTATTTTGGAAAGGACTTCCTTCAATTGATCTTCATCCAATTCCGCTGCGATATCGGCTGCCTCGTCGGAATCCATTTCTCCCATAATCTCTACCAGCCGCGGCGGGTAAATTGTACCCAGAATATCTTCCCGAACTTCGTCGTGTAATTCCGGTAAAACTTCGGAAGCAACTTCGGAAGACAACAGCGAAAAAGCTTGAACCTGAAATTCGTGAGGGAGCTGGTTAATGATCTGAGCGGCATCGGCGGGATGAAGTTGATCCAGATATAAACGCAGATTTTCCAGCTTGTTATTCTCAAAGGATTCCAGAATTTGATCAAAATTCAGCTCAATCATCGTTTTACCTCCCTTCGATTTTGGTTTGAGATTTGGCAGCACCATTTATTTGTCCACCTTTTTTCCTGCCTGATTTCAATTTGTATTTGACATTTAATTCCACTTAAATTCGCTTTCTTTTCATGAAAGAAAAGAAATATAAATTGATCATCTTCGATGCAGACGAAACGCTTCGTTTTTGTACGGTTGCCGGTCAGCCCTGCCCCAATAAACCGGGTGAATGGGCATTATTGCCGCAGGTAAAAAAGGTTTTATCAAAATATAATTGGGGAAATCCCCGGGAAGGTAAAACCGGTTACGGCATCGCCTCCAATCAGGGTGGAGTGGAATTGGGCTATTTTTCGTTGGAAACGGCTGAATCTTTGGCGTATGACATGTTCATCGAAGCTTTCGGCTTTTCACCGATGAAAGAAGCCATTCTCATCTGCCCTTACCTGTATCATGACGAAACGAATTGCCGCAAACCGAAAGGATCTATGTTGCAGAAAATCATGGATTTCTGGCAGGTTACTCCGCCAGATACTTTGTTCGTGGGAGATATGCCAACAGATCGCGAAAGCGCTGTTAATGCCGGTTGTGACTTTCTTTGGGCAAAGGATTTTTTCCAGTAATTCTACTAGCCTTTCTTCTCTACTGCTTTCTTCTACATATATTCCCGGCGCAGACGATCCAGCATTTCATCGGTTAATTGTTCCGCTTTGCGCAGTTCGGCAAATTTATCCAAAAGGTCATTCACGGTAAGGCGCTTTTTTACCTGGGTGTCCAGATCGTCGATTATCTGTCCTTTATTCATCATGATCGTTCGTGTTCCCAACTCCAAAGCCTGTTGCATACTGTGCGTCACCATCACGGCTGTGAAATGATTTTCCTCGATAAAACGCCGGGTTAGCCGAATGATCTGAGCTGCTGTTTTGGGATCGAGAGCGGCGGTATGTTCGTCCAGCAATATCACTTTGGGCTTTGTCATTACTGCCATCAACAAAGTTATCGCTTGCCGCTGCCCGCCGGAAAGCATACCGATAACATTATCCAGACGATTTTCCAGCTGCATTTCCAGCGTTTTAATCAATTGGGCATATTCCTCGATTCTGGCTTTTCCGAAATGAACCAAAGGAAGACGTTGCTTGCCGCGTAAAGACGCTAAATGCAGATTCTCGGCGATTGTCATGTTGGGAGCAGTTCCCTGAAAAGGATTCTGAAAAACCCGCGCCACCAGATGAGCCCGACGATGAGACGGAAAAGCGGTCAGGTCTTCGTCATCGATTTGGATGGAACCTTGATCCGGCTGGAAGGAACCGGCAATGGCATTGAGCAGAGTCGATTTTCCTGAGCCGTTGGTTCCGATTACGGTAATCCATTCCCCTGACTGAACTTCGAGATCGACACCCCGCAAGGCATAGACTTCGTTTATGGTACCGGGATTAAATGTTTTATGCAGATTTTTGATCGAGATCATTTGATCACCTCCTGAGCAGTTGCGAGAATTTTATCGGAAATGGTGACGCCATATTCTTTGGCTAACCGCAAATTGATTGCCATCGCTTCCGGCGCAAACTTACGAATGGGACGTTTGCCTACAATTTTTGCTCTGTCCAGAAGAGAAGAGGGGATTTCCCAGCCATATTTGGCAGCGATGTCGCTATTCACTGTTATTTCCATCTGTTTAGTGGGAATGATCGGTAAATCCGCTGGTTTTTCACCCTTGATCACGCGGGCAACGTACCTGCCGGCATCATAACCGTTTATATAAAAATCTGTTCCCACCGACATCACAGCGCCGGCAGCAACGTGCTGAACATTATCGGAAACCACCGGTATTTTCCGTGCTGAGGCAGCTTTGATTACACTGTCAAAACTGGTGGAAACGGTATTATCACCGGTACACATAATCAGATCGGCGCCCTTGTGGATAACAGAACGAGTCGCTTCCAATACTTCGTTTGGAGTAGAAATGGTAACTTCCAGCAAATTAAAATTTCTTTCCTTACAGACAGCTCTAAACTCTTTTAGAATTGATTGGGAATTCGCTTCCGAGCTGTTCCAGACCACACCGATGTTTTTTCTCTGTGGGAAAAATTCCTGGATGGCATCCAGCACTTCATCACAAAACAGAACGCAGGAAAAGCCTGTTACATTGCTGATGTGATGCGTGGCATCCTGCCCGGCACCGGCAGCAAAGGGATCGGAAACAAAGGAAAAAACGATATCCGGGGAGAATGTTTTAGCCGTCATCTGCAAAGCGGATTGCAAACAGGGAGTGGAAAGCGGTACGATGATATCCACATCACGCGCGATAAAATCCTGGGTAATGGCGTTAATCATTTGAAAATCGGCATTGCCGGAGCGTTCCGTAATCTCGATATTGATCCCGTTCACAAAACCCTGATCTGCCAGAGCATCATAAACTCCCCGTTTCACGGATGTACTGGTGGGATGTTCGGAAAATTCTACCAACCCGATTGTGGGAGTTTTAGAAGTAACGGAGCCATTCGGCTCGATGATCTTATCCGCTCTGTCGATAAATCGATCCGGAATTTCGATGCCATAGTCGTGAGCAACTTTCAGGTTCAAACCAAAAACCATTTTTTTGTAGCGTTCAAACGGAATGCCAGCCGGGTCTTCCCCGTTTAGAATGCGCTGCACCAGATGAGCTGCCTGAATACCACTGCTGGCATAATCGTAGCCGTATGAAACCAGAGCGCCGTCTTTCAGCCTGTCCACATCGCTGGAAAAGATCGGAATCTGGTGCGGAGCAGCCGCCTTTAAAATGGAATCGAAGGAAGAATAAATGATGTTATCGACCGGCAAAATAAACACCTCTGCTCCCTGATTCACCAAAGAAACAGATGCTTCATAAACGTCGGTGGGAGCTGATATTGTGCGTTCCTTCAAAGATAATTCGGGATTGTGATGCACCGTGTTGCGCAGAATTTCCAGATAAAAATTCGTATTTGCCTCGCCCGGATTGCCCATCGTTCCCACGATCTTTTTCTGCGGGAAAATTTCCTGAGAAAGATCGACCAGTTGATCCATGGGCACCCAGCCATAAGTTCCCGTTACGTTGGCTCGATGTTCGGTTTCCGATTTGCCGGCGCCAAAGACGAAGGGATTTGCTACCGTGGCAAACACGAGCGGTGTATCGCTAATTTTATTTACTGCCGCCTGAGTGGCAGGCGTGGAAATCGTTAAGATCAAATCGCAATCTGCCGACTGGAAGCTGTCCAAAATCGTGTTCAGCGTGCTTATATCGCTATCGGCAGACTGAATAATGAATTCCGTATTTTCATCATATCCCAGGCGTTTCATCTCTTTGAGGAAGGCATCGCGGGTAATGTTCAGAATGCCGTTTTGGCTGATCTGAACCACACCTATTTTGAAGCTTTTTACCTGATTATTTTTCTGAGATTTACGGATATTCTGATGCACTAAATAATAGCTTGATCCGCCGATAATTACAGCAGCGAGTAAAATCCAATACAACACCGGATGCCGTTTTATTCGGGTTTTTCTTATTTTGCTCCAATGACTGAGGATGAGCGTGATCAGAACGAAAAGCGCTGTAATCAGTTTCAGATCGATGGGATTCATGCCGGCAAAAAGAGCCAGGGCGATCATATATCGGTAGATGACCGCACCCAAAATCACTGCCAATAGTTTCACTCCTATAGAACGGCTCTTGATAACCGTTTCGCCCATGATTACCGACGCCAGACCGATCACCAAAGTTCCGATACCCATGCCCACATCGGCAAAACCCTGATACTGCGCGATGAAACAACCGGCGATGGCGACAAAGCCATTTGCCAGAGCCACACCGAACACCTTAACGGCATTCACATTGACGCCGCCGGCTTCCGTCATGATGGCGTTATCACCGGTGCTACGCAGAGTCAGCCCCAAATCCGTGCGGAAAAATAGTGCGGTAATAATCCAGATAATCGCCATAATTACACTCATCACGATCATCAGCCAGATTTCGGAATGTAATCCCGGATTGATGCCTTCCAACAAAGAAATGATCGAGCGGCTATTCATCAGCGGAATGTTGGACCGCCCCATTATATGCAGATTTACGGAATAAAGCGCTGTCATCACCAAAATGCCTGCCAGCAAACTATCGATCTTAAATTTGGTGTGAATAAAACCGGTTATGCTTCCACAAACCATTCCAGCCAGAAATGCCAACAAAATCGCCAAAACCGGATGCATTCCCTGCACCAGGAAAACCGCTCCTACAGCCGCTCCGGTGGTAAACGTACCATCTACCGTGATGTCGGCGAAATCGAGAATGCGGGAAGTGATGAACACACCCAACGCCAAAAAGCCATACATCAACCCTAAATTAAACGCACCCAACCACAATTCCATTTTAAGCTCCTTGCACTTGCAGTGGTACAATGCCGACGATCAGGCTGGAAAAGCAGGTTTTACCCAACAAATGCTGCACTTTAGTGCATTCTGCTTCTGCCAGGATCGCTTCGATTTCCGGTAAAAAATTCGTGAGTGATTTCTTGATGATCCCTTCTTCGAATACTCCGCCGTGCAGATGAAAATCACTTTCCGGCGGGAAAATATCTTCCAATAGCCCTTGCTGATGCTTTCTGATAATGCCGCAACCGATCAACAGTTTATTAAAATCGCTCGGTTCGATGGGAAAATTCATCCAGGAAGTAAACGCTTTCGCTTCCATAATGTTCTCTCCCAACGGATTATTCTTTTTTAAGGGAACTTTTCGCAAGTTCATTCCCCACAGTCCTTTGCATTCCCCCAAAAAGATGATTCCATTCAAATCGTTATCCGAGCTTTCCTGAATATATTTTACCACATCTTCCAAAGTAACAAATCCCGATTCGTGCTCCAAAAGAACGATTCTGCCCGGAATGCCGTCGAAACCGAATCCGTTCAAAAAATGATAAGGCTGATCGCCACCCAGCATCATATCCACCGCCGGATGCGGCACAGCCGGATAAACCAGGCAATTGTGATCGATGATCAGAGATTCGCCAAAAAAGTCGGCATAATTTTCAAAACCTTTACCCAGAGCTGCCAGACCGCAGCCATAAAGGACGTTCGCCGGATAAATTTCTTCCACATCGTCGTTAGTGTAAGAAGCTGTATTTTGTTTGGACGGAGAACCAAGTATTCTCAGATTTCCGGCTTTCCCTTCGCTAATTTTTTCGGTGATATGTAATTTATTCCAGGTAATGTTATGTTCCTGATTTGCAGTCTTTTGAGGAACAAAATAGTTTGTTTCATCAGCATCTATGAAGTCGAAAAGGCTATCGAAGCCACCCAGTGAAAAGACCTCTTTCACCTCTTCCGAAGGGCATTGGATCACGATTTTACCGTCAGCCCGGGACAACTGTTTTTGCAGCTTCAAAAACACACGCAAGCCCATGCTGCTGATGTAATGTATTTCTGCTAAATTTATACAAAGTTGACGCCATCCTTCCGTGACCAAATCCGTAAGAATACACTCGAGCTCCGGCGAGGTCATGCCATCGATGCGCCCTTGTAAAGCCACGGAAACATAATTCGATTTTTTGACGACATTATGCGAAAACATGCTTTCTCCTTTATTTTTTTGGAATTTATCTTCTTCGATACATTCAAATTGTAAAACACTCTATTACTCTGTCCAAATGACAGAATTTATGTTTGAAAAAACGAAGCGCGCCTTTATCTGTAAAGCGTTTTGATAAAAAAATAAATTTGAATTATCGGCAATTTATGTAACCTGTTCTCGTTCTTACCTCAAGCCTACGCATCGAGGCAAGGCCGAATTGAGTAACATGACGTTGCACGTCGTGAAAAAACTCGACTTACAAAGTCA
>DAISYT010000006.1:8970-19594 GCA_036825175.1 Candidatus Cloacimonadota bacterium | reverse complement strand
TTTTTCGAGTCACGCGTCGTAGCTGCTCATTCCGTTTGGCTGGATGAAAACGAGAGCGATTTGCTGGCTAAGCATCCGGTTTCGCTGGCATTCAATCTCAGCAGCAATTTAAAGCTGGCTTCCGGTTTTGCTTCCTTCGTTCCACACCTGCAAAAAGGCATCAATCTCAGTATAGGCACCGATGGCGTAGCCAGTAACAACAACCTGAGCATGTTGCAGGAAATGACGTTACTTTCCAAATTACAAAAAGCGTTGAACAACGATCCGACCGCCTTCCCCGCCAAACAAGTGGTGGAAATGGCAACTTTGGGCGGAGCCAAAGCTTTGGGCAAAGAAGCCGAGATCGGCTCGATAGAAATCGGAAAAAAAGCAGACATGATCACACTCGACACGAATTGCCTCGAAACGCAACCGATGTACAATCCGTTCTCGCATCTGGTTTATGCGCTGAATTCCGGCAATATCACCGATACGATCATCGACGGTAAAATCGTCATGAAAAACCGCCGCTTACTCACCGTGAACGAAAACGAACTGATCGCCAAAGCGCAGATTTATCGCGAGAAGATCAAAACGTTCCAAGCCTGATCGTGAGTTCCCGGCGAAAAATATTCTTGCTCGTTTGACTGACGAATTTATTGTGCGACGTAGAAATGAGGTGGAATTTTAGAATGAAATATGTAGTTAGTTTTTTAGTTGTTTTGATGAGTGTGAGCCTGTTTTGCCAAACCGTGGCGCAGGTGGGAAATTATGCCATTTCGCAGCAGGAGCTTTCCGACGAGATGAATAATTTTGCCGACCGCGACGATATAACTTACAAACAAGCCCGGCAGATGGCGCTGGATAACCTGATCAATAAATACGTGCTGATCTCTTATGCGGACGAGAATGGCATCAAGGTCGATGCGGTGGAATTGGAAGCTTTTTTTCAAAAAGAACTGGGAGACCTTCCCCGCTTCCAGACGGACGGTCAGTTTAGTGTCGCCAAGTATCGCACATTTTTGGAAACGCCCACCGGAATGAAGATCAAATCCGAAATGGAATCGGAAATTCTGGTCAATAAAACCCGCACTCTCATTGAAAATAATTTCAATATTTCCGACGAAAATCTGTTACGTCAATTTTTGCTGGAAAAGACCGAAATCGATCTGGGTTACGCCATTATCGATGTGGAAGATGCCAATATCACCGAACCGGTTTCTTTTGCGGAAGCGAAGCATCGATTCAATAAAGTCCGCTCCCAATACGAATCGACGGATAAAGTGAAGTTACAGTTTTTCATCGTTTTCAAAGCTGATTTTTGGGAAGAAGCCAAACCTCTCGTGCAACAGAAAGTGGCAGAAGTCTGTGCAACCGACAGCACTTTATCGCCGGAAGACATCGCCGTACTGGAAAAGCAATTCACAACGGAAGAAACCGGCAAACTGGCGGAAGAGAAAGCTTTGTCGCTTCTGGAATGCCAGCGTAGCGGCAAAGAAACGGATTATCCGCTGCTCGAAACAAACTACCTGGAACAGAATGAAATAATGGGAAATCTGCCGGCTGCCATCATCGGGCAGGCATTCGATTTACCCGAAAGAGTGTTCAATGCTCCGATCGATATCGGCGATGCTGTCCTGGTTTTCCAGGTAGTCGATCATAAAAAATTCCGCAAAGCCGATCAAACTGTTGCCGCCCATACATTTTGGCGGGATTACACCGAAGAAATGAAAAAACATTTCACCGATTACCGGGAATATTTCGATAATCATATCGATCAATTCGCTTCCGACGTGGCAGTGGTAAATATTGTGGAAATCAACAATCCGCCGCGGTTTTCTTCCATCCCGAAAGCGGAATTCGTGGAAAACATCCGTAAAGATTTACAGCAAAACATCGACGATCAGATGCAGATTCGTAAGATTTTGCAGGACAATGGATTAAAGATCGAACCAAAAATTCTCTATTTGGAAAATTTCGAGAACGACAATGTGCGGGAAAACGTCATCGTCCGCATGATCAATAAAAACAGCAGTTTCGGTTTTCTGCCCATTTCCGATGGTCTGCTCTTTTTTCAGGTGCTTTCCTTCTTCCCGAATTATCTTCCCCGCTACGAAGATATTCGCGAGCAGTTGCCGAACATCATCGTCCTTTCCCACACGGATACCACCGAATTTCGTGCTTATTACGACGATCATCTGAAAGATTTCTATTCACCGGACAGCCTGAAACTGGGAGGAGTTTTGTTCGACATTGCCGCTTTTGCCGACACACTGGATTTTTCTGTTTCAGACGAGGAATTACAGGATATTTATACCAACCATCTCGATTCGTATTATCGCAAACGTTCGGTAAAATTCGATTATATTTATGTGAACAATCCCGAAAAAGCCAATCTAATCCAAAATTATCTGAAAAGCGGAATTTCCTTCCAAACTTTGAAATTTTGTTTTAACGAGCCGTACCAACTGGCTAACTCTGAAACCGTTCAGTACGACGATCTGCCGCGGGTAATTCGCGAATCACTTTTACGCATGTTGAACGGCAGTATTTATCAGCCCGTGGAATATGACGGCGGCTGGTTCATTTTGAATAAAATAAAAGAATTTCCGGATGGCATAATTCCTTTTTCCGAAATCAAACCGGAAATCGAAAAGAAACTGCGGCTGGAAGAAGCAAAGAATGCAGCCTATCTGGCAGCGAAGACAATTTTCGATTCCACCAGCTACTTTTCCCATCTCTACAAGTATTTTCAGGACGATCAAATCTTTGAAACGCCTTATCAGAATGCGGACGACGATTTTGCCGTTTTAGGTTCGATCAAAGACTATAAACGTGATCTGATGCGCATTTGGAAAAATGAAAAATTCAGCAGTATTATCCGCACTAAAGACGGTTATGCTGTGGTATTCGTTTTGCAGAAACACTCGGCATCGCAACAGTCTTTTGCTCAATCTTTGGATGATATCGAGAGCATTTTCAGGGCAAAGAATCGTTTCGATAATGCTAAAAATTTTGTTAACACCATTCGTGATTCTATCGTTGCCGGAGCTGATGCCGATCAAATGCTGCATTTTTTGGGAGGCTGGAAAAGAGCCCGAAACCTCTCCCTCACCAGTCGCATTCCGGGTGTGGATTTTAGCCGCGACATCATGTCCGATATTCTTATTCGTTCGGAAGGATATTGCAGTCCCGTGATCCCGGTAAATGTTAATCAATTGTTTTTCTATTTTGTGGAACGTCTCGAAAAGCCCGCCAGCACTGATTTTTATGAACAAAAAGCAGATTATAAAAACAAATACATCGAGGATGGATACAATAATTGGCTAAATCAGTATCGTGTAAAACTGAATATAATCGTTAATGAATAATTTGTTGTTAAGGGGAGAATATGACAGAGAATCAATATACTGCTTTTCTCGATAACCTCTACGAAGGGGTTTATTACGTAGATAAATACATGAAGATCAAATACTGGAGCAAGAGCGCGGAATTAATCACCGGCTTTTCCAGTAGCGAATTGATCGGACAGAAATGTGAAAAAATTCTGACTCACACCAATCTGGAAGGTCAGACATTATGCGAAACCGGCTGCCTTTGCCGTGATACACTCATCAATGGTTCCTATTATCAGACCGAAGCCTACCTGCGACACAAAAAAGGTCATCTGATCCAGGTTTCCGTGAAAGTCTCCCCTATGTACGATATGAAAAATAATCTGATCGGCGCCATTCAGGTTTTTACCAATAACGACTTTTATTTGAGACGCCGAGATGATTCCGAGGATGAATCTTACGCACTTTATTACGATAAACTCACCAAGCTTCCTACCAAATACAACATGAAGTTGAAGATCAAAAATAAGATACAGGAATACAGGCGTTACGGCTGGACTTTTGGACTTTTCTTGCTGGAGATCGATCATTTCGAGGAATTATCCAATCGCCTGGACACCCATAAGATGGAAAAACTGGTTACCGATATCGCCGACCTTTTGAAGAAGGATTTACGTCCTTTCGATATTCTTTCACATTGGGAAAAGAACCAGTTTGTGGTGCTTTTAGTGAACATCAAAAAGGAGCATTTGACGATGTTGGGAGAACGTTTGCGTAATTTGATTAAAAAGAAAGGATTGATCACATCCATCAAAAACACCGAACCTTCTTTCTCGATCGGCGGTACTTTGGTGAGTGAAGGCATCACCCTGGAAGAACTCATCGAAAAAATTACCAAATTCTGCCATGCCAGTCACGATAAAAACGGCGATTGCGTAACCACTTCCTGGTAGATAAGAAATCATGAAAAATCCGCTGGCTATCATCTTCGACATGGATGGCGTCATCCTCGATAGTGAGCCCATTTATAAAATCATTCAGGATGAATTTTTTCGGGAACTAGGCTTTCATGTATCCGACCGTGAATATGACCGTTTTATCGGACTCGGTTTGGAACGGATGTGGCAAATCATCAAAAGTGAACGACCGCTCGCTCTGCCCATCGGGGAATTGATCGAAAGAAATAACGCCAGAATCCATAATCATTTTCTCCAGATCGTTCAGCTCGATCCCATGCCGGAACTGCTAGAATTTTTGCAGGAATGCCGCAGATACAATTTTCGCATCGCTCTCGCTTCCTCCACCGCTAAAAGTGTTATTATGATCATCCTGAACAAACTGGGAATTTCAGAGTTTTTTGATGAAATCGTGAGCGGAGAAGAAGTTGCGGTCGGAAAACCAGCGCCCGATATATTTCTGGAAGCCGCCCGTCGTTTACAAATTCCTGCCCGGAATTGTGTTGTGATCGAAGATTCGGAGAATGGAGTGAAAGCTGCCAAAGCAGCCGGTATGTTCTGCCTCGGTTTTCAAAATCCCAATTCCGGTAGAATGAACCTGGAAAATGCCGATCTCGTTATGCAAAACTTCTCTCAAATCAGAACGTACTTTCAAGCATGAAAATCCTGCATGTGTTGGCTCAAAAACCGGGACAAACCGGCAGCGGAGTTTTTCTGAATTCTTTAGTACAACAGGCAGCAAAACGTGGTTACGAACAATCCGTTGTCATCGGTATTCCCCGCTGTGAAGAGGTAGATTTTCCCATCGGAGTGAAGGTCTTTCCGGTTTACTTTGAAACAGATGAACTTCCCTTCCACGTGGTGGGGATGAGCAACGAAATGCCTTATCGAAGTACGCGTTACTGCGATATGACCACAGAAATGGTAATCACCTTGAAAAAGGCTTTCGCCAGGCAGTTGCAAACCGCAGTAACTCAATCCAAACCGGATATCATTCTCTCGCATCACGTGTGGGTTTTAAGTGTTTTTACCAAAGAGCTTTTTCCGAAAATCCCCGTTTTAGCTATCGCGCACGGTACCGGTTTACGCCAACTGGAGCAAAGCCCCGAATTGGCAGAATACGTAAAACAGGGTTGCCGCAAACTCGATTTGATTTTAGCTTTGAATGAAACGCAGAAAGAACTGATCGCCGAGAAATTCTGTTATCCCATCGAAAAAATCGTCGTTACCGGAGCCGGTTATAATTCCGATATTTTTTATCAGGAACCCAAAGTGGCTCATGATAATGTGAAAATAATTTATGTAGGAAAGCTGAGCAAAGCAAAAGGTGTGGAAATCTTGCTGAAAGCGATCGAGCGGATAAAAATTGAAAGCGTGGCTTTCACTTTGATCGGCTCCGCATCCAAATATGAAACCGCTTCCATTATGGAGCAAAGCGCCGAAACGTTTCATTCCATTATGTTTACGGGTGCTTTGCCACAAGTGGAATTAGCAGAGATGATGCGGCAGAGCGACATTCTGGTTCTGCCTTCCTTTTATGAAGGAATGCCGCTGGTCATCATCGAAGCCATCGCTTGCGGATTGAACATCGTGACAACCGAACTGCCCGGCATCCGCAAATTCTTAGGTGAAGAATTCTGCCTAAGTGATTTCATCAGCTTCGTACCCCTGCCGCGTTTAGAACATTGTGACTGCCCGCTGGAACAGGATTTGGAAAAATTTGAAGTCTTCCTGAAAACAGCTCTGGAAAGCCAGATTTTCCATATCGCCAATCATCATTACCTTCCCACCGATCTGATCGATCGCACCGTGCGACAATGGAATTGGGAAAGTATATTCCAACGCATCGAAAAACAGATGCTCCGTTTCCTGCCGAAAGTAAGATTGACATAAATGAAACAGCAATTTTGGTTGTTTGGATAAAAATGCCGTAAAAAGTGAGGTTTATGATGAAACGAATATTTGTGTGGATAATGATACTTTTCTCATTTGCTTTATTTGCTCAGACAAAAGTGCTGAAAGATAACAATCAAAAAGAACAGAAAGAGGAAGAGATACAAAGGGTGAATGTACCCGAGGAAAAACCGGAGAAACCGGTTCAGCCCATTAAAATTGAAAAAAAGGTGATCGGCAACACCAATCAGTTACAGAATAATAATCCGTCATCCAATGTACAGCAGATCAATTCCAAGAAAATCAAAAAGCCGAGTAATGTAAGTAAGTTGTATGCCAACGATAAAAAACAAACGATCCAAAGAATACCGCAAACCGATTCCAATAAGACATTGATCAAATATAAAAAACATCATCATAAACCTTATGTTACCGTAAATTACACCCAAAATGTACATTATCATAATCCTATAAATTATTTCTATCATATACCACCAAATTTCATTTACCGCGGAATCTGGATTCGCTACTATTTTGTGCATGATGACGGCTTTTTCTTCTACGATGGTTATCCGTATTTCGTATATCATAATTATCTGCACAGATACAGTATTTTCGATCCGGGATTTTATGATCTGGTGGACAGCGAAACAGATGAAATTTATGCAACTTTTTACGGAAAAAGTTCCAAACAAAGTTATGACCGGGCTGCCGCCGTACGCGATCTTCTAAATAACGAAGAAGGTTATTATCGTTATTTTTGTGCCGAACGCTTTGAATACGACCCCGATTACAATTACGGCTGGAGTGTGGAGGATCAGTCTGACTGGTATTGGGAGTAAGAAGAGGAGGGATTAGTTAAATGGGAACACAGCAATTACTGATGATAGTGATTGTGGTTATCATCGTTGCGTCATCGACGGTTGGCGCTATTGGTCTGTTTAATCAGAATGTTACGGCAGAGAACAGAAAGGCTATTTTATCTGATCTGCATCAAATGGCAGCTCATGCCAACGCTTATTATAAAGCACCTTTGACCATCGGTGGCGGTGGCGGTCTTTGGGTTCCCAAAGTAAATGGTGTATATCAGGGTAATCGATGCGGTTTGTGGCTAAATTATGCCGGTTACAAAGAGCACCTGTCGGGAGACACTTTTATCACAAACAACGGTACTTTCCTGATGTGGATCAATTCTTATAAAGACGATGTCTTAAAAATCGAAGGTACCGGAAAAGAATTGGGAAAGGATGGGATAAATCCGGTAAAAGGCAGAATGGAGCTGACGGGCGCCACCGGAAAAATAGTCATAAAAATTGTGAATTAAGCAGAATCGGGAGAGAATTTAGTGCAGAAATTTCTGTTTGTCTGTGTCGTTATCATCATGATAGTGGTGGTAATCGTCGGCATTGTTGGTCTCATGCAACAGCATGTTGTGGAAAATAATCGTAAAGCGATAACCAGCGATCTACACAATTTTGCCCAGCAGGCTCTTACTTTTTTTAATACTCCGCTTTATCTGGGAGGCGGTGAGGGATTGTGGGTTCCTCAGATCGATGGCGAGTATCAGGATAACAGATGCCGGCTGTGGCTGCAATTAGCAGGATTTGAACAAAAAGAGAACAGCGATACTTTCATCACAAACAACGGTACATTCAAAATGTGGATCAATTCTTATGAAGATAAGATTCTGAAATTCGAAGGTACGGGTTTGGAAATCGGTGACGATGGCGTAAATCCTGTAAAACTAAGGATGGATGTGAACGGTTCCGTCCGAGGTATTTTAATCAAGACAATTAATTAGGAGGAATTAAATGAACAAAAACGAAACTGGTTTTCTGAAGAAGCAATTGCCCTGGTACACGATTACAATTCTGTTAACCATTTTGGGAGCTATCTCGATTGTCATGCTTTTTGGCGTACGTTTTTATAATGAACATGGTATCGTTTTTTGGAGTATCATCGTTTCATGGGTTACCATCCTGCTGGGAGCTACCCTGGAAATCAGCCGTCAGGAACGCTTGCGTTACACGACCTCTCTCGAACAAAATAAAAAAATCAAGGCTTTGCAGGAAGAGATTGATCAACTCAAATCCTTGAAATGAATGTGATGACAAGTAAAATGAAACCGCATATGCACGATTTTTCGAAGCGAAAATATCCGAATGAAATTTCCTCTGATCGATCAGCTTACATTTCAAGAAATAAAATTTTTAGCTTGCATAAAAAAGTTGGTATAAACTTTTTAGAAAAAATATTTTAAATAGGAATTTATGAAAATATTGAAAGGCATTTTTCTCATTTTTTTACTGATCGGCAGTTTGTCTTATGCTCAATTTGCCCTGGACACTCTCAGTATCGATTACAATTCCATGCCCATCGCAGATAAAGCTAACCTTCTGAAAGAAGTCGGTTTAGGCTATCTGAATCTGAATGATTATGCCAAAGCTCTTTCCTATTTTAATGACGCTCTCAAGCTTTATCAAAGTTCCCATCACGAAGCTGGTATAGCGGATATTTCCAACCACCTGGGCACAATACATAATAAAATAGGCACCTACGAAAAAGCGTTGGAATTTTATTTTGAATCTTTACGCATTTCCGAAAAAAACAGCAATAAATCCGATATAGCTCAGGCATTGAATAACATCGGTATTGTCTATCAAAACCTGAAAAAATATGCCGAGGCGCTGGAATATTACAACAAGGCTTTGCAGATAAATTACGAAATCAATGATCTGGATGCTGCCAGCAAAACATTGAATAATCTGGGTAACATTCTGCTCTCGTTGGAAAATTATGATCAGGCGCTTACCTACTACCAGAAATCTCTCAACCTGAAAGACGAACTCGATAACGAATACGGTAAAGCCATTACTTTGAATAATATCGGCATGGCATATCAGGGTTTGAACGAATTCGACAATGCAATGGAACATTTTGAGATGTCTCTTCTGCTGATGGAAAACCTGAACGATGCCGATGGGATCGCTTCTTCCAACTTTCACATCGGGCTGTTACATTTCCAGCAGAACGATTATTCTGCTGCCTTACCATCACTTACCACCGGACTGAAATATGCCGTGGTGGCAAACGATCCGAACATCCAGAAAAATTGTCATAACCTGCTTGCCATGATTTATGCTCACAATCTTGATTATAAAAATGCCTATCAGAGTTTTCGAGAATATGTGGAAATAAAAGACGCTTTATTTACAGAAATAAATAACCGCAACATCACGGAAATGCAGATCAGATACGAGACTGAGAAAAAAGAGCAGGAAATCGAATTATTGCAGCGCAACTCTTCTCTACAAAATCTCATCGTCAAACGGCAGCAGAGTTACCTGTTGATTTTCGTGATCGGTTTTATCGTGATGGCATTGCTGGCTTTCTACGGATATTCTCAATTCCGGCTTAAAGCCCATTCCTACTTTATCATCGAAGATCAGAATAAACAGCTGAAAGAAGCTTATGATCAGGTGAAGAAGCTTTCCAAAACCGACGCTCTCACCAAATTACTCACCAAACAGGATATTTTGGAAAAAATAAATTACGAGATTATTCGTTACCGCCGCAGCAAGCATACCTTCGTTCTGGGATTTTGCGATATCGATAATCTTCAGTCCATTAATGACCGGTTTACTACCGATTGTGGCGATCTGATTTTGCGTTCCATAGCAGAATTGATCAGAAGTAAAATTCGCAGTCAGGATCAAATTGCGCGTTGGAACGGTGATAATTTTCTGATCATGCTGCCGGAAACATCCTTGGAAGATTCTAAAACCGTGGCAGAAAAACTGCGCCGCGAAATCAAGAATTTCGAGCTAATTTACGGTCCTTATACTGTGAAGGCTACCGCTACTTTTGGGTTGAGTTCATTTGCTACAAATGAGGATATGCAGGAATGTTTGAAGCAAGCCGATAAAGCTTTGCAGTATGGGAAAATCCATCATAAAAACTGTGTCGTACTCTTTGAAGAGATGAGCTGATTTTTAATTTTAACAACTTTTTCTGTTGACACTAAAACCTCCGATTTTTGTTCTGTTCATCGTTCGTGGCGGGATAGCTCAGTTGGTAGAGCAGAGGCCTGAAAAGCCTTGTGTCCCCAGTTCAAGTCTGGGTCCTGCCACCATTTTTTTAGCAAGTTAGCATTTCAGCATTTCAGCATTTCAGCATTTCAGCTTTTCAGCTTTTCAGCATTTAGCAGTCAGCTATTCATATTTCTATCTTACATTTACGATTGAAGATTTATCCACCTTTGGCGGATTTAAGAATGGTTGAATTAACCTTGAAAAGGTTACCATCAGAGATTTTCTTTCACTCGACCTTTTCAAGGTTTGGTGGTTCAGCCACAGCGTGGCGCCATAAAGTAGCCCGGTGCGTCACCTCATGAAAATCCAATGTCAAACACGGAATATCCAATATCCAATGATGAAGGAAGAAAACGTAGGATTTACGATT
>DAISYT010000006.1:0-8870 GCA_036825175.1 Candidatus Cloacimonadota bacterium | reverse complement strand
TATCCAATATCCAATGATGAAGGAAGAAAACGTAGGATTTACGATTTATGATTTATGATTTACGATTTATAATTTAAGATTGAAGATTTGTCCACCTTTGGCGGATCGCGGATTTTTGATTGAACCTTGAAAAGGCTTACCAGAAAGAGACAGCCTCATAAGCCTTTTCAAGGTTTGATGGCAAAAAAATGGCAACCTTTCGGTTGCCATATTCCAAAAAATCCGAGTAGATAACTATTTCATTAATAATAATTTGCGAACATACTGATTTTCAGCGATGCTCAATCTGATCAGATAAAAACCTGTCGGACAGGTTTTACCGGAATTGTCATTTCCATTCCAGACAATCTCCCTCTGCCCGGCATTCATCGATTCATCGATCAGCACATTTATCCGCTGTCCTTTCACATTGAATATTTCCAGTTTTACCGGAGATGTTTCATTTACAATGAAGGAAATCGTGGTGGAAGGATTGAATGGATTCGGATACACACTCACAATACCTTCCGGTAAATCCGGCAGGAATTCCACTCCCGAAATACTGCTGCAATACTCATAATTCGATACCTCAATAGTAGTATCATCGAATCCTGAACCGATTCCGTTATCGACAGCTGTTACCTGGCATCGTATATAATGCCCCGTCTCATTCTCCGTAATGACATACGTGGAATCGGTGGCAGCTTCGATATCTTCCCATTCCATAATTCCGGAAACTGCGACCTGCCACTGATAATAAAATGAGATCGTACTTTCTCCGCCTGGTTCTGCATACTGGTTATCGATATTATCATTCCACACACCGGGATAACATTCTACTTCCCCTTCCAATGCAAAATCTCCCCAAATGAAGGGCAGCGTTTCATTCACCGGAGCATCTTTTACCGGATTCACCGCTATCTCGATAAATCGGTTAATGATGCCTCCCAGACCATCCGTCACGCTTAAAACGAAGTAATCTTCGCCGTTATAATCCGGATACGGTGTGTAGAGAATGGTTCTTTCTTCTTCTATGTAATCGGAGGTAAATTCTGCCATTCCATGCAGTGGTGGATAAATTACCCAGCCAAAATGTGCTTCATCTTCCCCATAAGCAATCGCATGAATTTCCAAAGCTTCATCTTCATCTGTTTCCAATTCGATTCCTTCCACAATGACCACTTCAAAATAGGTGGAGCATTGCACACTTTGGAAACTTCCTTCTTCCAGAAGCACCCAGGAATCTAAAATATAATCACCGGCATCGGCGACTTCAAAACTGATATGATGCGAAACTTCCGGCTCGACCAACTTACCAACAGATATTTTTGTCGTCATACCATCGGCTTCAACATTAAAATTATTAGAGTAGGTCGGATTATCCAAATAGAAATCCGAGTAGCTCACATTATTTACGTTATTTATGGAAACCGGCACAGCAGTTCCCGGAATTAAAGCAACATTTTGATAATCGAGAAACAAACCGAAAACGTCATTAAAACTCGATCCCACATACTCCAGATATTCATCCGATCCGAAAATATAATTGAATCCGATAGAATTGTACTTACAGGTAAAATCGAATTCCAGTATAGAAGCATCATTTGTCGTGTATCCGGGAATTAAAGCATCCAAATTCGCTGACCCATCACAACCGTTGTTCCCGGTAATACTATTACTTGTATTCGGTCCGTATAAGTTTTCAGCATAACCGGAACTTAAAATAACTCCTTTATCAATATCCAATCCGTCATTACGAGCATCACGAAAAACACCGGAGGCAATCGAAGCTCCCGTATAAGAAATGTTTCTGATTTGAACCGAGGGATTTTCTTCACCTACCAATAATCTTGCCATCTGCTCAGCAGTGATTCCCGTGACCATCGAGTTGATTATCATAGCATCAGCCAAGTTTTTTTTGGGCGGTAATTCCTGATAATTTCTGCTCATTTGCTGAATGTTTGCAATAAGAGAATAGGTAAATAAAAAAGAAAAAATAATTACCAAACCGACTACTTTTTGCTTCATACTTCACCTCCTTGCTTCTGATCAATTCTCATGCATATAATATTCCAGCTTTGAATGTAATTTCTCTATTATTTTATTTTAAAAAGAGTTACCTATGTCTGATGTGAAATAATGAAATCCGGCACCGGATATATTTTTATGCTATCTGTTTAGGAAATAAAACGAGAACTTTTATAATTTTGATACTTTACGAAAAAACAGTGTTATTTACCAGAAGTGAGACAAATCACTCATTAGTATCAACTGTTTTTATCACCATCTGTAATAATCCAGCGGATTGTAATATTGCTGAAATTGTATGGTGATACTGGTTGTTTCCGACGGTTTCCAATTCAACTGCAAATTAGGCAGCACTTTACTTTGATTGTCGTCGTTACCTGCAAATTCGATCCCGCTTTTATAAGTTGCTGTTCCAAAGTTCACGAAATTCAGGTCGAGTTTAAGATCGAGTTTGGAATTGAATCGATAATTAAGATGATTCGTGTACACCGATTGATAGTAGCTTTGATTGTTGGTAGAATATCCACCGGTAAAACTGGCAGAATTGCTCATGGAGAGATTATTTTTATTCAGGAAAGAAGGCGTCAATAATCTGGGAGTGAAGGCATTTTCTATGATCTGCGCACTTAATAGGGCACCGAATATCAAAATCGTGGTTATGAAAAATATCTTTTTCATCTCAACCTCCTTACGCTTTCCAAAGCACTCAATCCTAAAATTGTGTCAATTATCTTTTTGCGGTATTTTTAACAGTGGCAAAGTGAGCAGATTGGTTACGTCTTTTTTCTTTAGTTTTTTGATGAGTTGCCACAAAGCTGTTAATCTTTGCTGCAACTCGGAGATCGAGCCGTTATTGGCGATATTGATATCTGCCAGTTTCTGCTTGTCGAAAGCGTTCATCTGCGCTTTTATTCGTTGTTCGGCTTCCTGCTGCGAAATGCCGTCTCTTTTTATCATCCGTTCTATCTGCCAATTCTGTTCGGTGAAAATATTGATCGTTAAATCGAAAGCAGACTGCAAACCGTTTTCAAACAGGAGCGGAATTTCAAAGATCAGATAATCATCATCCGATTCAGCGATGATTTCTGCCATTCTGCGACGAACTTCGGGATGAACGAGACTGTTCAATTTTGCCAGAGCGCTGGGTGATCCGAACACGATTTCCCCCAGTTTTTTTCTGTCGATCTCACCGTTTTGCCGGATTTCGCTGCCGAAAGAAGCAATCAATTTATCCTGAACTTCAGGATCATGCAAAACTTCGTGGGCAATTTTATCTGCGGAAAAAACCGGAATATTTTGTGCCAGAAACCACTGTGATACGACGGTTTTACCGCTGGCAATACCACCGGTGAGTGCGATCAGAAAAGGTCTATAATATGAATCCATTAGATTTACCAAATGCTATCAGGATGTTTCGTCTTTGATTCTTTGTGATAACTCGTCGATCGTTAAATCGGAAATCAATTCACCGCTTTTTGCCACAGAAATATGACCGGTTTCTTCGGAAACAACGATGGCAAAAGCATCGCTGTTTTCGGTAACACCAACTGCCGCCAGATGACGCGTTCCCAATTTTTGAGCATAATCCACGTTTTCGGAAAGAGGTAACACCACTTTCACCGCCAGAATACGATCATTACGAATGATCACGGCACCATCGTGTAGAATTGTTTTATTATTGAAAATCGTGAGTAGAAGTTTCACTGAAATTTGGGCATCGATGATTTCTCCCGTCACGATATAATCATTCAAAGTACGGCTGTTTTCGATCACGATCAGCGCTCCGATCTTACGAAAAGACATGATGGAAACCGCATTTAGAAGTGGCGAATACACCGATTTTGTAGCGCTTCGGAAAAGTGAGTGTAAATTGTGATTTTGTGCCAGACGGGAAAAAACCTGTCTGATCTCCGGCTGGAAAATGATGATGAGAACTACGAGCCAATATTCCTTCAAGGTTCGTAATAACGAACTTACCATGTTCAATTCCAGAAAAGTAGCAGAAAGATAGATCACGACTACGGCGAGCAAGCCCAGCAGAACCTGGATGCTGCCGACTTTACGCAGAAGCATAATAAACTTATAAAGGATATAGGCGATGATCAGAATATCGATGATATCGGTGAAACCGGGAATTAATATTTTCATTAACTTCTCCTTGCTTCCTGCCAAACTCGCATAAAACGTTTATGCGCCTGCACATCGTGTACACGGATCAATTGAACTCCGGCTTCCAAAGCGCAAGCAGTTGCCGCCAGAGAACCTTCCAAACGGTCGGCAGGCGTACTTTCATAAATTCTGCCGATAAAGCTTTTACGAGAAGCACCCAATAAAACCGGAACTCCCAAACATCGGAATTCAGCCAGCTTTTGCAGGATTTGCAGATTATCTTCCTGTCGCTTGCCAAAGCCGATACCCGGATCGATAATCAGGCGGGAAATATCGATACCAGCCGAACTACAGAAATCGATCCTTTCAGCAAAGAAATCGAGAATTTCTCCGATTACATCATCGTAAGCAGGGTTCTGCTGCATGGTTTGCGGCGTACCCAGCATGTGCATTAAAATCACCGGTACATGAGGATAAGCTTTTAAAACGGAAAGCATTTTTGACTCGAAGCGTAACGCACTGATATCGTTGATTATATCTGCACCGGCTTCCAGAGCAGCTTGCGCCACCTGAGATTTATAAGTATCCACGGAAATGGGAAGATCGGAATGACGACGAATATTTTCGATCACCGGGATCACCCGATCCAATTCCTGCTGAAGTTCCACGATTTCCGAGCCGGGTCGGGTAGATTCACCGCCGATGTCAATGATGTCGGCTCCTTCTTTCTCCATTTGCAGTGCATGTTCCAAAGCTTTTTCCGGGGAAAGATATTTACTTCCATCCGAAAAGCTGTCCGGTGTAATATTGAGAATACCCATGATTTTAGTTTCGGAGAGATCGAGCACACGATTTTGCAATTTCAATTGGTATTTTGGGGAATTTAATTGTTCGGCTAATAATTCTATCAAATCGGCTTGAATCTGCCGCAAACCGAAAATCGACTGATGATCAAGTTTCTTGATCAATTTAGAGATTTTATCGGCATTTCCCAGCAGTATGAGGTCGCTGCATTGTTCCACTCCGTTGACCACGCCGCGTGCCACTGCGGCATCTCCACCGATAGAGAGCATTTCCTGTTTTAGAATATTGGCTGCTCCCAGACTTACATGACAGAGTTTTACAGCCATTTCCAAAGCTTTGGGAGCCATCACTTCGATGCCGCCGGAAGAAACTTTGATCTTCGCCAGTTCCTTTTGTGCATCCTGCAAATTATGGATCGTTAAAATTCTATTCATTCTGTTTTCTCATCTCTCTAAATCTTTTTCGATCAGAAAAATAACGGTGAATGTGTCAATTTATCTTTTCCTCACAACCCGGAAAGAATGCTTCATTGCCGATTGAATTGATCGGCAGTTGAGAATTATTTCATTCAGGTGGAAATCAACTCCTAAGCAAAAATGGCATCGACGAATTCATTCACATCGAAATCACGCAGATCGGCAACCGATTCGCCCACCCCGATCAGTTTTACCGGAATATCGAGTTGATGCTTGATCCCGATTACCACTCCGCCTTTGGCAGTTCCATCCAGCTTCGTTAAAACCAAACCGGAGAGGCTGGTTGTTTCGTCAAAAATTCCGGCTTGCGTGATGGCATTCTGACCGGTCGTGGCATCCACCACCAACAGCGTTTCGTGTGGTCCGTCCGGAACCACTTTTTGGATGGTACGCACGATTTTGGAAAGTTCGTTCATCAGATTGACTTTGGTGTGTTGCCTGCCGGCTGTATCGATCAAAACCACCTCGATTTTTTTATTAACGGCTTTCGTAATACCGTCGAAGACTACCGAAGAAGGATCGGAGCCTTGTTGTTGCTTGACGATCGTACTGCCGGAACGTTCCGCCCAGATCGTCAATTGCTCTGCCGCAGCAGCCCGAAAAGTATCGGCTGCAATCAATAAAACGGATTTTCCCTGTGCGGTAAAACGCTTGGCAAGCTTGCCGATCGTCGTGGTTTTTCCAACACCGTTCACACCTGCAAACAAAATGATAAACGGTCGATGTTGAGTGATTTTCAGACGGTCATTTTCGGCAGCATAATCCTTCAGCAGCAAGTCACGAATAATCTGTTCGAGTTTGTTTTTGATCTCATCCGCAGTATCGATCTGGTTCGTTTTAACCTCGTTACGAAGTTGCGTCATTATTTCTTCGGCAGCTTTCACCCCGACATCCGCCTGTAAGAGCATTTCTTCCAGATCATCCATCAGATGCTCATCTATCCTGCCACGTAATTTTACGATTTCTGCCAGTTTTCCGAGCAGACCGACTTTGGTTTTTGCCAGTTTATCCTGCAAACCTGTTGCAGCGATTTTACCTGAATATGATGTTTTCTTCTTATTTTTTAATACGATAAAGACAATTGCGGCAACGATAACTAAAAGAGCGATGCCGACAAAGATATATGCATTTTGAGTCATGAAATTTTCTCCATTAATAAAACAGGCAGACATCGCTGCCTGCCTGTAAAATATTTATAAAAGCCGGATTACTCTTTTGGGGCGTTTTCGGATGCGGCTTTTTCTTTGTTATAATATGCTGCGATACGAGATTTTCGACGAGAAGCCGTACGTTTGTGAATGACACCTTTTTTGGCAGCTTTATCCAGTTGGGAATAAACATTGGCTATCAGAGCTTCTTTTTCCTCCAACGAAATATCGCTGTGCATTTTTTTGGCTAAGGTTTTCAAAGTCATTTTCACAAAATGGTTTCGGGCTGAGCGTTTTTGCTCCTGTCTCAATCTTTTTTCACAAGATTTATGATTAGGCATCTATACCTCCATTTATATAATTTTTTGGGACAAACAAAGTTAGGGGTGTTTTATGTCAAATTCTTTTTATTTTTTTTCGTAAGAGAATCTTTAATTGCTTACTGCATTTGATCATACTTATATTTGAAATCCTTGATTCCCAGGTAGAGAGCATTCACCAATTTTTCCTGGTAAGACGGACTTATCAGTTTTTTTTCTTCTTCTTTGTTGCTGAGAAAGCCCAACTCCAGCAGTACAGCCGGCATGAAAGCTCCTCGTAATACATAGAAATTTGCTTGTTTCACGCCGCGATTTCTGGCATTTGTGGCAGAGATTAGAGTGCTTTGCAGCTTCGTTCCCAATTGAAAACTTTCTTCCAAATGCTCGCTTTGCGCCATATCTGCCAGAATAAAAGCCAGATCGTCGTATTTTTTTACAGCTTCGGCACCACCTTCATAATCATACACCACCTGATTTTCCATCGCTTCCACCGCGCGGGCTTCGTCGGTCTTGGCAGTGGAAAGATAATAAATCTCCACACCATTAACATCGGAGCTGCGATGAGCATTGCCGTGGATGGAAATGAACAGATCGGCGGACTGACTGTTGGCAAACTGAGTACGCTGCTGCAATGAAACAAATTCATCTTTGCTGCGGGTGAGGATCACGTCGACATTCAGGTTATCCGTGAGTTTTTTCTGCAATTTTTTAGCGATTTCCAGTACCAGATTTTTTTCGTAGTTCTTTTTGGAATAGCCGATAGCACCCGGATCTTTTCCACCATGTCCCGGATCGATCACAATCGTGCGCAGGCGATTATCAGAAGGATTCACTACTACCAGTTTATCGTTTTTATATGTGATGTAATCTTTCAAAATCAAAGGCAGAATTTTGTCGAGAAAATCTACAGGCAGGTAGTATTTTTCATCTTTTCTCACGAGCGGGTAACGGAAATTATACTGCTTTCCTTTGTATTGCAGATAAGATGAATCCAGCAAAATGATTAGCTGTTCATTATACAGATTTATATGCAGACGCATATCCAGAATGTCTTCCTGCAAAGTGGCTTTGAAAACTTTATTCATCTCATTTACGTTGAAATATTCCACGTCGTCGAATCGTGACGTTTTAATAATTTCGGGGGCTAATCCGGATTTATATTCGATGTTCACATCCGCAGAAAGCGTGACAAAAAACATCGCTATCATTAAAAATATTAAAGATTTGACACCAATATATCTCACGATTTTCTTCTCCTGTTCGTTTTCAGATCAAAGAAAATGAATTCTCAAACTTTCATTTGGAAATCAACAGCTTCTTTTTCCCACATCATTCCTTCTCAAAATTCATTTTCGGTTTTTTTACCGACTTTTTTTGAATGGCAAAAACAGCAGGACAACTAATTTTGTCTATATAATTAATTTACTTGCCGTAGTATGTAAATTTGATTTGCAGAAGATTGCTCTTGTCCATAAAAAAATCTTGCTTTAAAATTCTGTTTTTGAAATGTGGTCTGCAAAAAATATATGAAGATATATTAATAAATAAAATTAGTTAAGGGAGAAGAAATGGGCTTGAAAACTTTTCCAGGGGGAATTCACCCTCATGATTCCAAGCAATTTTCCAGAAATGCTGCCATCGAGATTATGCCGCTTCCGCAGAAAGTAATAATCCCGCTCTCTCAGCATATAGGAGCTCCGGCAAAACCTGTGGTAAAAGTAGGTGACGAAGTACTTACCGGGCAGGTTATCGCCGAAGCCGGAGGCTTTGTTTCCATCCCGATGCATGCCTCGATTTCGGGAAAAATAACCAAGATCGGGATTTTCAACCATCCCACCGGAACCATGGTCGATGGCATAGAAATTACCGGCGATGGGCAGGACAAATGGGTCGATCTGAACGATGATGCGGAATTTATGGCTGTTCCGGTAGGCGAAATGAAAGACCGTATCGCCAAAGCCGGTATCTGCGGTATGGGTGGAGCAGGATTTCCCACTCATGTAAAG
>DAISYT010000005.1:0-20978 GCA_036825175.1 Candidatus Cloacimonadota bacterium | reverse complement strand
GGGAGTGAAGTTCGACGAAGTTTATGATTTCTTTGGCATCGACAAAACTGAATACCGTGTTATTTGTGCCTTTACTCTCGGTGTTATCGACAAACCGGAAAAGCTGAACGAGAATATGCAAAGCATGGAAAAACCCTCATCGCGTAAGGTTTTGGACGATATTTGGCAAATGGGAAGTTGGCAAATAAAAAGGAAAACCGATGAGTAAATCCTGTTTTTTCACTCTGCTTACAAACGCCGGGGATATAAACCGTATTCGTTTGCTGGTAAATAGTTTACGCACTTTTGGCGGAAAGTTTGCTGAAACCGTTTTCTTGATTTTCACTTTCGGTAAGCCGTTAGCTATTTTCGACGATCTGCCTGAAATTCGCCAAATCCCCATTTCCTTGCCGGATTGTTACCGAAAAATTCCTTTTTCTGCTAAGATTTTCACCTGCGCCCAAGCAGAACGAATCGCCATCAAAGAAAACATCGATTCTTTAATCTGGATCGGTTCATCCGCTTTTTTTGTTCAGCCTCCGCAGCAATTCGATTTGGAACAAAGCTATTCAGCTGCATTTCGTCCGGTTCATCACAGAAATATAGGAATGCCCGTCGAAACGGATTTGGACGATTTCTGGCAGGGAATTTATCATTTTATCGGGCTTAAAGATGACGCTCATTATGTGGAAACTTTCGTGGAATCGGAAAAAATCAGACCCTATTTCAATTCGCATTTATTTGCCATCGCTCCCCCAGTCGGCATTCTGCAAAGATGGGAAGAAGCTTTCTGTTGTTTCATCGAAGAAGGCTTTTGTCGGGAAGAGTTTTGTTCCGATCCGTTGCATCGGATTTTCCTGCATCAGGCTCTTTTAAGCGCGCTTTTGCTCAAACATTTGCCCTGGGAAAGCCTCCGCATTTTATCCCCCGAATACAGTTATCCGCTGCATTTGCACCATCAGGTTCCACCCGAGAAACAGCCTTTGGCTTTGAACGAACTGGTCTGCCCGGTTTATGAAGATACTTTCCATTTTCCCGAAACTTTGAACGGGTTGAAAGTGGATGAACCGTTGGCAGGATGGTTGAAAGAAAGGATGATTTGATGTCCGTGCTTGACATAAAATCCATAATTTCAAGGATCAAATCTATGAAGGAGAAGGAATGGTTATAGCGGATAAAATGTTCAAAGATTCTGTTTTGTCAGAATTTTGCAGACAGAATAACATAAAAAAATTGTCTCTTTTCGGTTCCGCTTTGCGTAATGAATTAAGACCGGACAGCGATATTGATCTTTTGGTGGAATTTTTTGAAAATGACATTCCGGGACTTCTAAAATTAGCTGCCATGGAAAATCAGCTTACGGAATTTTTGAACAGAAAAGTAGATCTACGCACTCCTGCAGAACTGAGTAAATACTTTCGTGAAGAAGTGTTATCTCATGCCAAAACCTTGTATGTTGCCTGAAGATAAAATCAGAATTCAGCACATTCTGGACGAAATCGATAATATTCAAACTTTTATCGGGAATGTCTCTTATCAAGAATTTATACACGATAAAAAGACGGTCAATGCCATTATCCGATCTATTGAAATCATCGGAGAAGCTGCTTCCAAAATTTCTGATGATTACAAATCAAATCATTCTGAAATACCTTGGAAACAAATCGTCGGTATGCGCAATCATTTGATTCACGTTTATTTCGATGTGGATTATCAAACTCTTTGGCAAACCGTGAAATCCGATATTCCAGATTTGAAGCTTCTGATTTCCAATTTGTTATAATATTTTTACTTGCTTTCATGAACACACTTACTTCCGCACCGGATCGACTTTTACACAAACTGAAAGCTAATAATTTCTTACCCTATTGGGTGGAAGATCAGGTGGCTGCCCGGAAATTATTTTTCGATACAATCTTGCCGGAAATCAATCCGCAACTTGTTTCTTATGCCGATTCCATTACTTTGCGCAGTACCAATATTCTGGATGATTTAAAACTACGACCTGACATCAGGATGATCGATACTTTTGCCCCCGAATTATCTTGGGAAGAAAAAATCGAGCGAAGAAGGCAATCACTGTTGGTCGATCTGTTTCTCACCGGCACAAATGCCATCACGGAAAACGGCGAACTGGTAAATCTGGATATGATCGGTAACCGTATAAACGGCATCGTGTTCGGTCCCAAAAACGTGGTTCTTACAGTTGGTATCAATAAAATCGTTAAAGACATTGAAGCTGCCCGAAAACGCATCAAAAGCATCAGCGCACCCAGAAACGCCAAACGTCACGAGAATTTTACACTTCCCTGCCAGAAAACCGGTTATTGTATGAATTGCAGCAGCAAATAGCGCATTTGTAATGCCTGGTCGATCGTGGAAAAATGCTTTCCTAAAGACCGGATCAGAATCCTTCTGATCAATCGGGAATTGGGATTATAATCAGAACTTCTTAACGCACATTCCAACAAAACATTTGACACAAACATTTCGGAATCAGGACTGGGAACAAATAAAAAGGAAAAAGTTATGGGAAAATTTAATTTTTTGTCGGGAAATCTGACGAACAGTATTCATAAAGAACTCAGTCTGATGACGGGAAAAGTGATGTCCAAACCGCTGCAAATCTCGATCCAGCCGAATGAACGCTGTAACGCAAAATGCCGGATGTGCGATTGTTGGAAAGAAAAGAACGATTACCTTTCTTCCGAAGAAATCATCGCAACCTTAAAGAAGCTTAAACAATGGATCAAATCGGATATTTTTGTGCAGATTGCCGGCGGCGAACCTCTTATTTTTAAAGGTATTTTCGATATATTTTCGTTCTGTTCCCAAAATGGAATAATCTGCAAAATCAGCACTAACGGCATCGCTTTAACGGAAAGCAATTGCGATAAAATCATCGCTTCCAAACTGCCCTATCTGAGCGTTTCCATCGACAGTCATCTACCTGAAATTCATGATAAATTCCGCGGCGTCGAAAAAACTCTGGAAAAGGCGGTCAACGGCATAAAATACCTTTCCGAACACGGAAACCTGACTTTGGGAATTTCCTCCATTCTCATGAAAGATAACGTAAGTACCTTCGATAAATCCGTGGATTTTTTTTTGGATTTACCCATTCACAGATTGCTGATCCAACCCATCCGCCTCTGGACGGAACAACTTCCGATCGAAAGATGGAAAGAATACGAATATTGGATCAATGATCTGCCTGCTCTGGAAAAATTTATCACCTTCCTGCTGGCAAAGAAGAAGGAAGACAACCGTATTATGAACACGGAACAGGACATTCGGGATTGGTATCGTTATTTTCAATCCCCGGCTGCGATGAGAAATGACCACACTAAAAAATGTACCATCGGTTATGACCGGTTGTCTGTCACTTATCGTGGCGATGTTTTTCTGGGCTGCACTTCGTTCGGTTCTGTGGGCAACATCAAAACCGACGATATTCGCCAAATCTGGTATTCAGCCAAAGCCGAAGAAATCAGGAAAAAAATGCTGAAATGCCAACTGCCCTGCACCAGCAATTGTTATAAAGACCTTTCTCTCAAAGAAAAAATAAAGAAAGCAAGATTGCTCATCAAATCGGGATTGTTTGATAAGAAATAATCATGAATTTTCGCGGCATATCTCCGTAGAAATGCTATCTGTATCATAAATCTTCTTTCATTTTAAACAAAAAAACAATCCTGGAGAGAAGGATTTAAACTAGCTTCTTCATGAAGGTTTATTGTTGATAATTTGCATAATATTCAGGCACGTGTTGTCGTAGAGAATGTTGATATCCAAAAATTACCTGAGAAAAATGGTTTTCGTCATAAGACTTTAAAACTAAAAAAATTTCTTTAATCAACTGGACGTTGTCTGTTACAAAATGTCTCAAGATGAATTCATAACACTATAAATTATTTATGATTAATTTCTGTTCGATATCTCAATTTATCGCGTATTCAATCTTGTTTATTTTAGATCACCGTCCCATTTAGGCTGATTCATAATGAATTAGTCGGTAAGTTTGAATTTCTTGCCGCAATATTTTCTATATTTATTATTTCCTTTATTTTCAGCAGCTTATACATACTTTTATCATATGGCATTCGAAATGCTCCCTTTTTTAATTAAGAAAAAGGAGTGATTTATGAGTAAAGAAGAATGTTACATCATGATAATTGATGATAATGTATATACTCTGAAGAGTGTTAGTAATGCCTTGGAAATGAACGGCTACCCGGCACGTAGTTATTGTAATCCGCTAAACGCGATTCTTGATTATAATCCTGAACGTTTTCCACTTGTTATAACTGACTATCAAATGCCGGACGCTTCGGGCTTGGATATACTAAAATACATTCGTAAAATAAAACATGATGCTCATATTATTATCTATACAGGTCTTAACGATGATTCGGTTAGCCGTGAAATTCAAAAGTATGGCGCCGACGAATTTTATAAACCTTTAGATATCGAAAAACTAATTCAAAGAATTGAAGAAATAATGAATAAAAAGGAGAAAAAATGAAAAAAAGAACATTCCTTTGTTTAGTTCTTGTGTCACTTGGTTACCTCTTCGGTCTGGATAACTGGAATGGGTACACTTGTCCCAATGACGTGATGGACATTTATGAAGACGTCGATTATCTTTGGCTCGCTACTGATGGCGGATTGGTCAAAATGAACAAAATAACCGGAGAACATGAAGTCTATAATTCTGCTAATAGCTTTCTTACTACAAATTTTTTAACGACAGTAGAAAAAGATGCAGCCGGTAATCTTTGGGTGGGATCATCTATTAGTGTCGGTGATATGGCAAATGGTTTTTATACCAGCGGGGGAATTCATATATTACATCCCGATGGAACCACTACATATTATAACCAGCTTAATTCACCCCTTCCATCAAATCACGTTCGAGATATTAAATTTGATAGTGAAGGAAACACTTGGATTACCATGTTTAGAGCTGGCGTAACTAAAATTGATATCGATGGTAATTGGACTAATTTCAATATGAATAATTCCGGTTTAAATTCCAATTCTGTAAATTCTGTCGCTATCGACCACAACGACGAGGTGTGGTTCGGACTGTTATCTTTTAGTAATGGCATTAGCATGACCGGTGGTGGTTTGGCTCATTATGAAGATGATACCATCATAGATTATACTAATTTATTACCAGCAACCGAATCACATAATATTATGCAAGTAAACTTCGATGAAAATGATATTCTTTGGATAGCTGCATCCTATGAAGGTTATTTCTCTTACGATGGAACTAACATAACTCAATATTCCACTATTGAATATTCATCTGTGAACGCTCTTCAAATAGTTGATGGTAATCATTATCTGGCTACTAATTTAGGTTTAACACTATACGAAAATGGTGTATGGACCCAATATAATGGATCTAATAGTATCATGAATGAATATTGCTTGCGATCGATCTTAGTCGATAATGACAATGTATGTTGGTGTGGTAGTGAATACTGGAGCTTCTTTCGTTACGCAAATGGATCGATTACCGAATATCCCATTTTGGATGAAAATAGTTTTATTAACAGTATTTGGATCGATGACATTGCTGTTCAGTCGGATTCATCGATTTGGATAGGTAATGGCTTCAATTTGATTAATAATGGCATTGGCGGACTGGTACATTATAATGGTGGTAATGATTGGACTACTTACAATTTTGAAGATACCGGTGATTTTCTTTATAATGATATTTTCATCAGAAACAGAACCGTATATGTAGCAACGGGCAATGAATTCGATTACGGCGGTATCATGGTTTACGATCAGGGAAACTGGACACGCTATGATTATGCTAACACTAATGGAGGATTCCCTTTTGTAGCCGCAGATAATGTTGCGGTTGGTAATTCCGGTACTATCTATGCCTCCCGTGTTTGCGGTGGTATTTGTGTTTTCGACGGGCAAGATTGGTTTGAGTTCAGCATACATAACAGTTCATTGGCTAGTGATATTATCTATACTTTGGTAGCGGACCCCGATGAAGATAATGTACTTTGGATCGGTACTGCTATTGGCTTACAACGTATGGTGTTCGACAATAATGACACAACATTTGAAAATATTGCTTGTGGATTGGGTTGTATTTCTAGTTTGAATTATGATGAAAATCATCATCTTTGGGTTGGTTCTACCGAAGGCGCAACCATGTACGATGGTTACGAATGGCATAATTATAATAATATCCTTCCTACCATACCAACCAGTGGTTACATAACAGGAGTTTGGGATATAGATGTTGATCAATATGATCGTGTCTGGTTCGCCACTGATTGTGGAATATATGTCCTCGACGGTGAAGAAGTCACCGCATACAATTCCGAAAATTCTTCTCTGCCGATAAACGCTATCCATAACATAGAACTCGACTTGAATAACAAAATATACATCGGAACGTATGCTTGCGGATTATATAGTGCAGAATATAGTGCGCCAGTCAGCAAAGATAATTCATTGAGTGTAAAACCTTTCGTTACTCACAATAATTATCCCAATCCCTTCAACCCATCTACTACAATTCGTTTTGAAATACCGGAAGCCGGTCCGGTTAGAGTCGAGATCTATAATGTTAAAGGTCAGATAACAAGTACTTTAATGAATGAGGAGCTTTGCGCCGGCACACATTCAATTATTTGGAATGGTACAAACTACACCGGTAACACCGTTGCCAATGGTGTTTACTTTTACAACATTCGTTATCAGGGTAATAACTACATCCACAAGATGTTGTTGCTTAAATAAAAAATTATAATGGCTTGGCGGATAATCCGCCAAGCCAACTAAAGGAGAAACGATGAAAAACAAATTACAGTTATTTCTGGCTTGTACACTTTTGTTAACCGTATCTGTAGCTCATGGTATCGGATTTTTCGAGAATTGGAGTTCCGGTAGCTTCACTACAAACAACTGGACTTTTGAAAACAATCAACAGGGAAATTGGGCAATTGCTAATGAATTTCCACCTTACAACGAAGTGGCTCAGTTCATGTGGAGTGAGGAACTCAATTATTCCTATACTTTATTGAGTCCGGAATTCGATGGTTCTGCCAGTACATCCGTCACTTTGTCATACAGTTTGTATTATGAGCATTATGCCTTAACTGGTTGTGAGTTTTTGAATGTTGATGTCTATGATGGTTCTCAATGGCAAAATGTCATCAATTATGATAATAGCGTTCAGTCTTATGGCTGGGCCACCGAAACCTTCGATATCTCTGCTTATACCGTCGGACATCCTTTTCAGATCAGATTCCGCGCTTATGGAGCCAATGCTTATGATATAAACTGGTGGGAAATCGATAATGTTATCGTTAATGACGGTGAGCCTCTGCCTCCCGCTTGTGTAAGAGGTCATGTAATGTTCGGACAGGATTTTATTCCAATTCTTTCCGCAACAGCCATCGTAGATGGAGAAGCTCAATTGACCTTAAATGATGGAGGAATGGGCTCAAATAATTACGGTTTTGAATTTGACAATCTTGAACCCGGTAATCATACAATTTATTGTTGCAGCGATAGTTTGGAACCATTTGAATATACATATAATTTAATTCCGGGCAGCACTATCGATTTAAACATTTTTTTGGAACATCGTTTTATATATCCGCCATGTTATCTGGAAGCAGAAGCAATCAATATGACCGATGTTGAGCTGACTTGGCCAAATTGTGAATCTGATCAAACGATACATTTCTTCTATGATGATGGTAGCCCTGAATTTTACCATGATTTTCAAGGTTCCGGTACTTCTCAGGTTATTGCTAACAAATTTGATATAACAAATCCTATTCGTTTGAAATCTCTCTCATATTTTATTGAGTTCGGAATGTCTATGCCAATGTTCGATAATCCGGCTTTAGAATGTTATATCGTTGGTGAGTCGGGTGGAAATCCGGACATGAACAATATTTTGGCTGGTCCAATCGAAATAACCGATTTTCCTTCCAATAATCCTACCGATCCTTATTGGGTAAGTTTTGCTGTAGATAGTTATATCGAGAATGGACAAAGTGTATTTGTCTGTTTGGAATGGCAACAAGAAGTTCCCACTGCAAACTATTTTTCTTTAGGATGTGATGAAAATTTACCCATAGCAAACATGAGTATAATTTCCACCGATGGAGGAATAACCTGGTTACCTCTTAATAATCCTTATCCTTTTAACGCCATGATTCGTATGAATGCTTTTCCAACAGCATCCGACGAAGTAGATAATTACAATATTTATCGTAATAATGAATTGGTCCAGTCCGTAACTGATACCACTTTCATTGACAGTGGTCTTGAAGCTGGCATATACACTTATTATGTTAAATCTCAATACATGGGAATCGAATCTTTATCTTCACCGGAAGCAACCGTGGAAGTTGGTTTTGTAGCAAATAATCCTCCGATTTTATTAGAACCAATATTACATATTGCAGATAATAATTGTTATGTTGATTTGAATTGGACCAATTCAACAAATAGTACAACCAGTAGAGAATTAATTGGTTATAATGTTTATCGCGATGGTATTCAGTTAAATAATGAAACCCTTCCCATCTCACCATGTAATTATCGGGATTACAACATTGCAAATATCCAAACCTACGAATACAGTGTTACCAGTGTTTACGATGAAGGAATTTCCGAACCTTCTAATGTGCAACCAATTCAAATACTGTTTCCACCTCTTAATTTCTATGGCTTGCCAGACCAGAATCAAGCAGAGTTATTTTGGACATCTCCGGAAATTCCCAATGGATATCTTATCGATGGATATAATATCTATCGTGCAGGGAATTTTGTCTGTACGATAACCGATACGTTCTTTATCGATACCGACGTTATACCGGACGAAACATATAATTATAGAATTACAACACTTTATCCCAACGGTGAATCAATACAAACCAATAATATTCAAGTTACAATCGGAGAAGAAGTAATGCTTCCGGCAACGAATCTGTCTGCAGAGATAACCAATCAGGATGTGGCACTTTTCTGGGATCGCCCGGCAAATACCGGTGAATGGAAAAGTTGGGATGATGTGACAGTTGGAGGTTCTTTCGGATTAGATGATGGAGCAACATTTATCGCTGCAATCAAACTCGATACAGACGATCTTACCGGTTTTGATAATTATAAGTTGAATCGTATTGGATTCTTCCCTGCCGGTGAAGCAGATTATTATCTCAAAGTTTGGTCTTCGGTGCAATTTAGTCCGGGGGAATGGCAATTAAGTGTAGATGAAGAAATTACCGAAGTAATTTTAAATGACTGGAACATAATAGAAATTCCGGAAATCACAATAAATGAGGGAGAAACGGAATTTATTATTGGTATTGAATGCGCAAATTATACTTCTGCACCTTTAGCTTATGACTGTGGTCCGGTTGTTTGTGAAAATGCCGATATGCTGGGTGAATTCGATAACTGGCAACATTTGAGCAGCGATTATGCCATCGATGCCAATTGGAAAATCAAAGGATTCCTGAAATACTCTGAATCCGGTGGATGGTGGGATAACCTCGAAGATTATGAAGTAATTGGATACAACATATATAGAGATGGAGAAGTTATAGCCCAAATCCCAGATATCGAAGCATATTTTGTTGATGAATCATTGAGTTACGGGAATTATTCTTATGACATAACCGTATGTTATAATGTTATGAATGCTGCTATTCTGGAATCCGAACATTCGGAAAGTGTAGAGGCTACCATTTTAGAGGCTCTTCTTCCACCGGAAAATGTCACAATCGATGCAGAAACCGGGATTCTTTCTTGGCATACTCCGGGAAATAATGGATTTTTCGAAGATTTTGAAGGAACTTATTTACCGGAAGGCTGGTTAAAGATAAATCACGATGGAGGAACAGGCTGGGAAGCACTGGAAACCGGTACTACTCCTCTTCCGGGTTGGAATGGCGGAGAGGCTACTGCTTGTCCTGATGGCGGGCAATGGCAAGCTTATGCGACCTGGTCAACCGGAGGAGCAAACAGTAATGATCAATGGCTTATTACACCACAAATTACGGTAGAAGAAGGTGACGTCCTCGATTTCTGGCTAATGTATTATTTTGATTCTTATGATGACCATCTAGAAGTTCTTATTTCTACTTCAGATCAGAATAACATTAATGCTTTCAATGTCGTTGTCGATGAAATCAACCTCTCTGCCGGTTCAAATACAAATTGGACTGAATATAGCTATAATCTGACAGACTTCATTTCTGCAGGAACTTCTGTTTACATTGCCTTCCGTGAAGTAGTATCCGATAATTATAATGCAGGAAGTGCTTTAGGTCTGGATAATGTTTTGGTCGGGTCACCAGCTGAATATACGTCTCCTGTGATTAGCAATCTTAATTCGACTCATATTTGTCGCAAAGAAAACTATGTTCACGTCCCTTCTGTACATGTTGCTGAATCACGAGAGTTAGAAAGCTATAATGTTTATTTAAATGGTTCTTTCATCATTAATACTACAGAAACAAATTACCAATATAGTAACCTACAAAATGGAAACACCTATACGGCTGGTGTAGAAACAGTTTATAGTAGTGGCACTTCAGAGGTTGTGAATCTGGATTTCATCTACTCTGGTTTAAATAACAACTTTCCATTGATAGCGTTAACTCAATTGATTGGCAATTATCCTAATCCATTCAATCCGACAACGGTAATTCGGTTTAGTTTGGATACAGCAAAGAAAGTGAAACTAGAAATATTTAATGTGAAGGGTGCCAAAGTGAAAACGATAATCAATGAGAAGCTTGATGCAGGTGATCATCAGGTTCTCTGGGATGGGACAAATCAAATGAATCACCAGGTTGCCAGTGGCATATATTTTTATAAAATGACAGCAGGCAATTATGAAAAAATAAATAAAATGCTGTTGCTGAAATAGCATTCTTCCGGGAGCAGCATTACCCCTTTTGCTGCTCCCGTTTGATTATTTCATCTAAGAAGCAATTCATATTTAAACGGTTCACAATCTTACAATTTTATATAATCTATCTTTTTAGCGATTCCATTTTGGATAGGTCATTCACAATGAGTCTGCCATAATGAATGTATAAAACAAATCGAATCTTACATTTCCTGAATAATACGCCGCAACTTATTGATAGAAATTCCCAAATAATTAGCAGTACGTGTTTTATTATTATCAAAAATAGCCAAAGCGTGTTTTACAAAAGCTCGTTGTACCTGATATAAGTCGATCGGTTCTTCGGTAAATGCATATGAAAAGAGTTGTGATGGTTTATTATAATTGGTAATATTGGAAGAATCGAGAAAAGCAAAATGCTGCGGAGTAAGTTCTATATCTTCATATATAAAATCTACGCGTTGTATGGCATTCTTTAATTGCCGGATATTTCCGGGCCAATTGTATTCGATCAGAAATTGTTTAGCTGAACTATTTAAAAATTTCAAGGTACCTTGACGATTAGCAGCGCTTTCTTGTAAAAACAGTTCTGCCAAAGGAAGGATATCATCTGTTCTTTCTCGCAAAGGTGGTATTTTTATATTAGCCGTATTGATACGATAATAAAGGTCGCTACGGAAAGTGTGGTCAAGTATTGCATCAGTCAGATTACTATTAGTTGCACAGATAATACGAGCATTCAAAAATACTTTTTTTACTCCTCCCACTCGATAAAATTCATGTTCTTCTATGACTTTAAGAAGTTTGGGCTGCATAGAAAGTGGCATTTCACCGATTTCATCCAAAAAAAGTGTTCCATTTTGTGCCATTTCCATTTTGCCAATTCTGCCCTTTTTATCCGAACCGGTAAAGGCACCTCCTTCATAACCAAAAAGTTCGCTTTCAAACAGAGTCTCAGAAATAGCCGAACAGTTTAGTGAAATGAATGGTTCGGCATTTTCTCCTTCACCATAATGAACTAATCTGGCAATTACTTCTTTGCCCACTCCGGTTTCTCCCTGAATTAATACCGGAATAGACGGATTTTCATGTAACCGATTACATAGGTGCACCATCTCTTGCATAATTGAAGAATGAAATCCTACGTTTCCAATGCCGACTAACCGTGCAAATGCCGTCTTTAAAGAATTAAATTTATCATTGATATCCCGACAAGCGCTTTGCATTTTCTCATCGAATTTTTTTGTTAGTTCATAATTTTCTCGTAAAAGATTTTGGTGTTCGATAATTCTTTCTATAACCAAAGCTAATTGTTCGACATCCAACGGTTTTTTTAAAAAATCATAAGCTCCTACTCTGATCGCCCGCATGGCATAATCCAGATTGGCATGACCGGTTATCAAAATAATATCAGTAAAAAATCCTTCTGGGTATTGTTTGATACGTTTAATCAATTCTATTCCGTCGATTCCCGGCATTCTGATATCAGAAATAATAATATCAAATTTATTTTTTTGATAAAGTAAAAGCGCTTCATCGGCATTATCGGCAACCAGAACCTGGTGTCCCATATTGAAAGTAAGAAAATTAGCGATGGATTTACGAACCATTGGTTCATCATCAATTACCAGGATTCTCATCAATCCTCCTGTAATAAATCAAAAGTAATAGTAAATGTAGCCCCACCCTGATCATTATTTTCTGCTATAATCTGTGCTTTATTTTTGTCCAGATAGGTTTTTACTATCGCCAAACCGAGTCCCATTCCCTTACCTGGATTTTTAGTAGAAAAGAACGGATCAAATATTCTTTTGCCGATATTAGCGGGAAGACCGATACCGTTATCTTTAATTGCTAATTTGACTTTTTCATTTTCCTTCCAGGTACTAATGATAATTCTTTTATTTGTTTTTATTGTTTCATCCAAAGCATGCATAGCATTGATAACAACGTTTATGATAATTTGCTCCATTTGAATCCGATCAATACGGATCGACGGTAAATTAGATTGCAGTGCAAGTTCCAAAAAAATACCATGTGAGTAAAGTTGTCTTTCAATCAGACCAAGAGCAGATGAAAGAACATCGTTCAGAGATATTGTTTCATTAACAGTCTTTTCGGGTACATTCCAAAAAGAGCGCATATGTTGTATTATATCATCTATGTAATTTGCAGCCTCAGAGATATCGTGCAAAGCTTCAGTAAAATTCGGGGGTAGAATTTCATTGTGCTTTTTATTCCAGTAAAGAATGCTTTCAGCACTAACTTTGATCGCACAGAGCGGCTGATTGATTTCATGCGTTATTCCTGCTGCCATTACCCCTAAAGAAGCAAGTTTTGAAACTTTCTCTGCCATTTGTTGAGCTTTAAGAGTATTGGTTTCTACTTCGTAGACTGTTTGTAGTTTTGCTAATCTATCAGCCATATTCTTCGTATAGATTTTTTTGTCTAATTCAACATGTTTTTTTAAATAATGTAATGCTTGTTCTAAATCACCCTGTATCTCGGCAACTTCATACAAACCACGGTAAATATTCAGCAAATATTCTTTATTTTCGTGATGTTCTGCTAATTGCATTGCTTGCCTTAAATGATGAAAAGTTTCTGTATAGTCTGCTTTTTTTTGGTAGGCAAGACCCAAATAATAATGAGAAAGCAACGGCGTATCGTTATGATGTTTTTGGGAAAGCTCCAGAGCTTTGGACAGAGTGGAAATAGCATCATTTATTTGATTACGGTTTAAATATATCTCTCCAAGATTAAGATGTGCAAAAATATGAGTTCTTTCTATGTCCGGATGATCATTCTTATCCGGCGATGAGTATTCCAATGCTTTTTTACCATATTCTAAAGCGTGTTCATAATCATGTAAATAATTATAAACATGGGACAGATTATTGTAGCTTCTGGCCAATCCGGGATTATATTCAAGGGCTAAGAGAAAATTTTCCAATGCTTTTTCATAGTTATTTAAGTTGATATAAATCTTCCCGATATTGTTATAATCTTCAGCTATTGAGCCACTATTGTCAATTTCCTGATGTAAACGTAAAGCCTTATATTGATAGTCCAAAGCAACATCGTAATTATTTAAGTATGCATTTGTTAAACCAAGTAGATAGCAAGCTGATGCTTCGTAATTTTTTATACCTTGGCTGCGCGCCAATTCTAAAGAAAGTTCAGCATATTTTTTTGCCTCACTAAATTCAGCTTCTTTCCAAAGAATTTTGGCGATACTATCCAGAACCTGTAATCGCTCTATTACAGTCATCGTAACATGTAACTTTTTTTTTAATTCCTCAAGATTTTGCATCATTCACTCCTTAATATATTATCAAGCAAAATTCGTGCCGTTTATTTTTTTCGAGAACTACTTCAAACGGCAAGTTGAATTTCTATATGATTTGTATGTATAGTTCCGATAAAATCAATATTAGTCTTTGACAAAAAAATCAGTCCATTCTGGTTTTTTTTTAAATAAAAAATAAGGATAAATAGAATGAGAAATTATTACATTATGAATTCATATCTCTTTCAAATCGAAAGAAAATATTCCTCTAATTCTTAAACCGATATCATGACTTTTCGCGGCATCATTTTCGATTTGGACGGCACACTCATAGATTCTCTGGAGGATCTGGCAGATTCCATGAATGGCGTGTTGTCACAATTTCGGTTTCCGCAGCATGATCTGATTGCTTATAAATCGTTCATTGGCAGAGGCATCCGAAATCTGGTGAAAGCAGCTTTGCCGGAAAACAGGCGGAATGAAGAAACCCTCGATAAATGCTACAAACTGATGTTGGAAATCTATGCCGAAAACTGCATCGATAAAACCAAACCTTATCCCGGAATTCTCGAACTGTTGGATGAATTGAAATCACGCCATTTGAAGCTCGCAGTCCTTTCCAACAAAGCCGACGCTCTGACCAAAAAAATCGTGCCGTCTTTGCTTCCCGGTTATTTCGATGAAGTGATGGGATTAATCCTCGAAGCAAACCGCAAACCTAATCCTGCCGGAGCTTGGGATATCTGCAAAAAATGGAGTCTTGCTCCGAAGGAAATTATCTATGTGGGAGATTCCAACGTCGATATGCAAACAGCACAAAATGCCGGTATGTTCGGTGTCGGCGTACTTTGGGGCTATCGGGACGGTCAGGAATTGATGGCTAACGGAGCCGAGTTGGTCATCAGACAGCCGCTGGAATTGTTAAGTATTTTGTAATCACAAAATATCACAATATTTTACGGATGATTATATAGCACACCGTTCAAATAAACAGTTGCATCTCCACCTATCGTAACTGTTCCATTCGCATCTAATCCCGAAGACGGAGGTTGGTTAGGAAAATTCAGGTAAACCGTTCCTCCAACTATGGTAATGTCACCGTTGGAATCCATGGCATCCACATCATTACCAGACATATTCACAGTAATAGAACCTCCGTTTACATCCAGTTGGCTTCCATCATTATACATTGCGCCTGTACCCAGTGTTGCGTTAAATCCATCATCGGTTGCGGCTACGGTTATGGTTCCGTTATTCACTGTAATATAGTGTGCTTCCAGACCTTCTTCAGAATTGGTAACTTCCAGTGTACCATTATTGATCGTAATAGATTCCTTGGATTTAATACCATCATCTGCTGAAGAAATAGTGAAATCACCATTTTCTATGACAATGCAGCTATCGGCTGAAATTGCTTTAGCTTCCACATATTCTCCGGAACCTCCTCCGGGTCCACCGCCACCGTAATGAATTACAATTCTTTGTCCGGTCGTAGTAATGTTTATCACGGGTATAGATTCCAAGCTGCCAAAAAGCATTTGCCCGTCTGAGATGATTCCCTTACCGCCTTTTCCGGAGTTATTTAAGGTATAATCGCCACCAATTATACTGATATCTCCATCTGCTTTAAGGCAGGGACTATGGTAAGCATCGATTTCACCTAATTCATTGGTATAGGTGTCTCCATCACCACTTAAATCTATCTCCAGGTTACCGGATAGTAAACTGATATCTCCATCACAAAAAATGCCGCGACCAGCTTCTCCTGTTGCAGTTATACTTACCTGACAGCCATTCAACTGCACCAGTGAGTCGGCTTTAATCGCCACGCAATAGGAGGGATCGTAACCGGAACCGGAAGCTTCCAGAACTACATTTCCGGAAGTATCAATGTTCAGTTCTCCTCCTGAAAGTAATATCTCAACTGCACTCAGACCTTTTGATTGGTCACCTTCAATGGTGAGATCGACCAGACCGCCCGTAATCAAAATCTCACTGTCACATTTCAAACCTTTTGTGTCGTCAGCTTGGTTCAGTACCGTCAATATGCCATCCGCCACTTCCAATGGTCCGTCGCCGGCATCGATTCCGTCACTGTTGGAAGTGATTTCGACAGTTCCACCATTCTGAAAATAACCTTCATTCGTGTGAATGCCATCCTTGGTTGCACTCTGTATGGTAATGTTACCGTCATTGATTACAATGTAATCATCACTGCCCAATCCGTGTTGGTCATCTCCCTGACCGTTAACAATCAGGCTGCCGCCACTACTGAAAAGCAGCTGTCCCTCACTAAAAAACGCAGCCTTCTGATCTTCTCCATTGGGAGGATCCGCATAGGTCGCGCCATCTGTCAAAATCGAAGTAGTGCCATCCGCCAGCTCCACATAAATATCCACATCAGCCTGAATGTTGATCGCCGGTCCATCCTGATTGGTAATTTGAACTTCATCCAGTGTTAATATAAAATCGTTCTCGGAATAGATTTTGAACATACCGTCGCTGGTTGCGCCGGATAATACATAATTAATGTCATCGATGTCGGCTGTAGAAGTAACAATCACATCAGCACCGGAAACTTCCACGGAAACCCCCAGAAATTCCAGTGAATTTACTATCGAAACCGTTGTCTCGGCAAAGTCGATGTAAACATCGGCATCAAATTCGCTGGAAAAACTTAAACTATCGATTTCGGAGAGATTGATTTGATGCAAACTTCCGGCTGTTTCAAAAAAAGCAATGGAACCCTCATCATTAAAATATAAGCTGTCAATTTCATAAACTAATAGCTGATAAATTCCGTTTGGAGAGTGAATCAGCAAAATGTCCTGATCACGACTCTGATCCTGAGGGCTGAAAGTAATATTCGCAATATCGGATAAGTTGAATTGTGCCATCTCGCCTGAATTATTTATAACTTTAATTTCCTGGGCAAATGAAAATGTGGATATCAAGGCAAGGCAAAGCATAAGTATCATTTTTTTTCGCATTTTTCCTCTCCAAATTACTTGAGTAGTATCATTCTCTTTGATAAGATAAAATCGCCACTTTTCACGGTGTAGAGATAAATTCCGCTGGCAACACGTTTATGATCTCGGCTTGTTCCATCCCAGGTGATTTGATGAACTCCTGCGGCTTGAGTTTCTGAAAGTATCTCATTTATCAGCTGACCTTTTAAGTTATAAATTCTTACCTTAACTGCTGCCGTTTCGGGTATTTGGTATTCAATGACCGTGGAGGGATTAAAAGGATTGGGATAATTCTGCATCAGTTTAAAAGATTGAACCACCTGCTGAACTTTGCCGCCTTCAATGCCTGTAACATTGTCGAATTCGATTCTTTGAATATCATCAACTGCAAAGGTGACCGTGCTTCCATTACTGAGATTGATATTCATTTCGTAATTTTGACAATATGCCATGGAACACAGAACAAAGACCGAACCCAGAACAACGAGCTTAATCAGTATTCTTTTCATAAGTTTACTCCTTGGGGATATTTATTGAGAAATCTGTAGAACAAATTCCGACGAAGTGCCTTGATCATTTATGCCTGCGAAAAACAGCAGTTTTATTACCATCCATAGTAAATACTTCATTCTCCTCATTCCTCTTCCTTTTCACTTTAGACAGCAGGATATAAAAATCCTGCGTTTTTTTATATGGTGAAATTTAAATGCACGGACGGAACCAAACTGACATTTTTTTCACAAGCAAATTTCACAAGTATAACTTCCTGAAAATTATACATCTTAAGATTGCACAATCCGGATTTTAATCGTATTAAAAAAAGCAATATTATCATTGAGTGATTTCTCATTTTTTTTGCCGTCCGTTCCCGCCCCAATGGCAATCTGTTGTTCCTGACCAAAACAGCGTTACTTAACTAAATAAACGTAAAAGAAGGTAATTTAAGTTTTTCCCCTGAGAAAGATTGACATAAATACTTCGCTAATCAGGAAATCAAATAAGGAATAAAATGAAAGAAGGTGAAAATGGACGAGAATTTAAAACATTGGTTTACTGGCTTTGAAAAAGCAATCGCACAAATGAAACAGCAGGAAAGGGAATCACTTTTTAGTGAATGTGGCAAGAACTGCGCTGACAGATGGGTTTTGAATATTTATAGAGATTTATTCGGCAAAGTAAATGGAGATTTGGATATATTTTTTGCAGCGATCAATAACGCAGAAGGCGTGAGAGGTGAAGTAATCGAACCAGGCAAAAAGTATAACCTGTATTTCGAGAAATGTTTTTGCGGAATGCACAACGAAGGCTATTTAAACAGTCCCTTTCTTTGTGAATGTTCACGCCAAAGTGTGCTTTATGTTTTCAAAACTCTGCTACCGGAAAAGAATTTCGGGGTAGAACTCTGTTCCACGGTTTTGCAGGGCGGAGATGAATGTAAACTCACTATTACAATGAATTAAGAATTATCGGCAGGAATGGATATTGTTCCATTTCTGCCATTTTTTTCAAAGCGGAAGCAAATATGATCTCAGAAGAAAAATATATTATGAGCAAAAACGGCATTATTGCGCCGGAATTGAACCTTTCCCAAAAGCAAATGAAATGGTGGCGGGATGCCAAGTTCGGCATGTTTATTCATTGGGGATTGTATGCCATCGACGGCAAAGGTGAATGGTCGATGTTCAATGATAAAATTCCGGCGGAAGAATATGCTAAATTGGCGCAGAAATTCGATCCGCAGCATTTCGCTGCCGACAAATGGGCACAGACTGCCAAAGATTCCGGTATGAAATACATGGTTTTCACGGCGCGTCATCACGATGGTTTTGCTCTTTGGAACAGTCCGTCGGGTTACCTGCATTTCAATAGTTGGGAAACTGCTGCCCGGCGTGATTTCGTAAAGGAATATACCGCTGCCTGCCGTCGTGCCGGTTTGGCTGTGGGAATTTATTATTCACCGATGGATTGGCGTTTTCCGGGCTATTTTCAGCCTAAAGAATTGATCGAGAATGCCACACTGATGAAACAGCAGGCTTACGGACAAATCGAAGAACTGATGAAGAATTACGGTAAAATCGATATTCTGTGGTACGATGGGGGATGGCTGGCTCATCGGGGCACGGATGCCGATGCCGCCTGGCTTTGGGAACCGGTGAAGCTGAATAAAATGGTGCGCAAATATCAGCCGGATGTAGTGATCAGTCCGCGTTCCGGTTGGGAAGGCGATTTCCAATGCAACGAAGGTGACGGAAAAATCACGGGATCGGTCATCGCCACGCCGTGGGAAAAATGCTTGAACCTGAACCAGACCACCTGGGGATTTAATCATGAGCAGAAATTGATGTCATTGCGGGAAATCATCACGATGCTGGTAAATACGGTCGATCGCGGCGGAAACATGCTTCTCAATGTCGGACCGGACGCCGACGGAATCATTCCCGAAACGCACGTCGCCAGACTAAAGGAAGTGGGAAAATGGCTGCAAAAATACGGTGAAAGCATTTACGGCACCCGTCCCGGACCGTTCGAGCCGGTGGATGATTTCTACGGTTCAGTGCAGAAAGAGAACCAAATTTACCTGCATCTGCTGCGAACAGAAAATTCTTTGCAGCTTCCTCCTTTGCCGCAGAAGATTGCCTCCTGTAGGCAAATGTACGGTTCGGTTTTGGAATTTACTCAGGATGCAAAAGGCATTACCATTTCGTTACGGAAGCTCGTGCCGGACGCCACTGTAAGTACTGTGGTTTTGGAATGCAGATAGTTCAATCCCGTTAGGATTCTTCTTGCAATTTCATGTCTTGCAAAAAATCTAAAATTATGTTCAATTTTATCAATTTCTATAAGCATTTCTTATTAGAAATGGTCGCATGAAGAATGAACAGTTTCTCAACTTTTATGTTTTCTCTCGCAACAAAGAATTTGACAGGAATTTATTAAATTCTGATTGGGATTCGATCTAAAAAAAGAATTAATCAAATAAGCTAGAAAAGGATTGAATATCGAATAATATAAAGTATCAGCATAAACTATTTAGTTAACTGTTATACTTGAAAGTTTCATCAAGCAAAGTCAGAAGTCCTAAAGGGAGATTATATGGAAAAAGTTATTAATAGATTCAAAACAAAGAAAATTAAAATATTTTCTCTTGTTTTATGCCTGTTCTGCTTTTTTGAGCAGAACATTTTAGCACAAAATACTGATGTTAAAAAACAATATCAGGTAGATAATGCCATCTATTCATTGTTGGATAACGGCACCGTTTCTCTCGACGGTTTCACGACACAACCTACCGGAGTATACAGGATTCCATCAGCTATCGTTATTGACGGAAAGGAACATACAGTTTCATTATTAAAACAAAAATCTTTTCTAAATAGTAGAGAGTTAACATCGGTAATAATTCCTGCCGGAGTAGATAGCGTCGGCTATGGATTGTTTGGCAATTGCTCTAAACTCATGGAAATAATTGTCAATCAAGACAATGCTGCCTTCAAATCCGAAGATGGGGTGCTATACTCGAAAGACGGGACTAAATTATATTTCTATCCAATAAATAAATCTCAATACCAAAAAGGGCGTTTTGTAACAAATGAAAATGTAAAAGAAATAGCCAACTATGCTTTTGTGAATAATTGGTATAAACAAATTGTTCTATCTGAGGTAGAAAAAATTGGAGAAGGCGCTTTTTTTCAATGTATTGAGTTGAATTACGTTTTCATAAGCAACTCAGTAGTTTATATTGGTGATTTTGCTTTTGCCAGATGTAAAAAACTCGAATATGTCAACTTTCAGGAAGAAAGCGAATTAGAATCGATAAACTCTTATA
>DAISYT010000004.1:14220-21172 GCA_036825175.1 Candidatus Cloacimonadota bacterium | reverse complement strand
CCGGTTTTTGCCCTCTTCCCGATCTGCCGGCTACCTGAGTGAGTAACTGAAAAGTCCTCTCTGCAGAGCGGAAATCCGGTACATTCAAACCCACATCCGCCAAAACCACACCGACCAAGGTAACGTTGGCAAAATCCAATCCTTTGGCGATCATCTGCGTTCCCAGCAAAATGTCCACATATCCGCCCCTCATGCGTTCAAACATGGAATCGTAACTATCCCTCGAACGGGCGGAATCAGAATCCATACGCAGAAGGCGAGCCTGTGGGAAAAGTACCTGTAATTGCTTTTCAATTTGCTGGGTACCGGCAGCACCAAACTGAAATTTATACCCGCCACAATCAGGACAATTACGCGGGAGCGGCTGTGTTTGCCCGCAATAATGGCAGACCAGTTCCTGATGATAACTATGGAAATTCAGGCTGATATCGCAATGATCGCAGGTAAAAAGCTTCCCGCAATCGATACACTGGACAAAAGAAGAATACCCACGTCGGTTTTGCAGCAAAATGATCTGTTCTTTGGCAGCCAGTTTTTCTTCGATCTTTGCTCTCAGCAGCCCGGATAGCAGAACTTTTTGATCCTTTTCACGGCACATATCGACAATCTGCACGCTGGGTAATTGAATTTTAAAGGGTCGTTTATTTAGTCGGAGTAATTGGAATTTCCCCGATTGAGCATTCTGCCAACTTTCCAGAGAAGGCGTGGCACTGCCCAAAATAACCGCACAATGCGCCAACTGCGCCCGTACCACAGCAATATCACGTCCGTTGTAGCGTGGCGTTTTATCCTGTTTGTAGGAAGTCTCATGTTCTTCATCCACAATGATGACGCCCAGATTTTCCAGCGGAGCAAAGATGGCGCTGCGTGCTCCAATCACGATTTTGCTGCGACCGGAATTGATTCTTCGCCATTGATCCCATCTTTGTCGTTCGTTCAAATGGCTGTGCATGATGGCGATTTCCTGTCCGAAAGCGTTGTAAAAACGTTCCACCATTTGCGGAGTGAGCGAAATTTCCGGTACCAGCATCAGAGCGGTTTTATTTTCCGAAAGGCATTTTTTTATCACTTCGATGTAAACTTCCGTCTTGCCGCTACCGGTGATGCCATACAGCAAAAACGGCTTAAATTCCCGATTTTGAACGGAAGCATTGATCGCTCCCACCGCGCTGTTTTGTTCATCGGTAAGAGTTACTTCTTTTAGCGTGCGCACGTTTCGGATAAAGTAATCTTCCTCTCCCAATTCCCGCACTTCGATGCTGATCAGCTCCTTTTTCTCCAGGGCTTTTAGTACGGAACGAGTCACACTTTCCACGATTTCCCGCAGCAAAAAAGGTTCATTATATTGGGAAATTATCTTCCAGGCAGCAGCTTGTTTCTCGGTAAGTTCCGGCAAAGCATCCGGTCGATGAACGGTAACGAAATGAGCGACTTTTTGTTTAATTTTTGTATCGTAAACCCTCTGAACTTCGATGATCTGCATTTCTTCCATTTTTTCCAGCCACTCATTGAACGTGGAAGCGGGAACCTGCAGTTTCTGTTTGAGCGAAGCAATATCCGACCAATCGAACTCGCTCAATTCATTCATGATCAATTCCGGCGTGCCGTCGCTTTGCTGAATCACTTTCTTTTGCTTTAGCTTGATCTGCTGCTGAATTTGCACATTGAAAGCCGAAGGTAGCATCGCTCCCAAAGCCTGCCCGAGCGGACACAGATAATAACGGCTGATCCAGGCGGCGAGTTGTCTCAGGTTTTCCGTTATTTTGGGAACGTCATCCACCACTTCGATCAGTTCTTTATACTCGATTTTCGGATCGATTTCTTTTGTTTCCTGCCAGATCACTCCCGTATGAAAAGCATTGCCAAAACTCACCAGAACGCGGCAACCGCACCTGATTTGTTGAGAGGAACGATAACTGAATAATTGGTCTAAATTTACCGGCAGGGCAACGTCATAATAATACATTAAAAATTCCTGAGTTCAATGAAAATAATCGGTTAAGCAAAATGAAGCCGGTCATCCGAAAGGACAACCGGCAGCAACTTATTTATAAAATTTCATCCGGAAGGAATATACGACCGGTTCTGTTACATCGATTTTCCAATTCATCATAATTTCGCGACATTTTTCTATGAAAGTCGGTGTAAAATAACTGCCGCTGATCTCATTGATATCGACGGCTTCGATTTTGCCACCTGCTCCGATGATCAACGAAAACTGCAGCGTTCCGTACATATCGATCATCATGGATTGGGTAGTGAAAAGCTTGATGATCTGCGGCTTATATGTTGCCACGATCTGATCGATGTAGGCGAGCTGTGTCTTTTCCTGAGGCTTCATTTCGGTTATACCGATATTTCCTTCCGTCATCATCCTGATGCCGGAGAAACGTTTCTTTATTTCCTCAAATTTCTTCTTACTTTCGATCTTGGTGATAGTGTAATTTCCCACACTTCCACCCAGATTTGCCAGATCGACGGACTCAAATCCGCTGTTATTTGCCAGATCGACACCATCCAGACCACCGATGTCACCCAAGCCTTCACCTTCGCCCAATTGCACTTTCGAGCTGATTACATCCAGTTCGGAAGTACCGCGGGTAATTTGAGGAGAAGTACCGGAGCCACTGCCTTTGCCGGAACCGGCAGCCACGATTTCGCGTACTTCGGTTACCTGCAGAAGCTGATTCTTCAAATCTCCTCCACCCCCGCCGTTGAGTCCGGCAGAAAGCGACAAACCGAATTCGGCTTGAAATTGTTTGGCGCTCATGTGTTGAGCTTGCTGCACCTGCTCTTTAACTTCGGTTTCTGTTCCCTCACGATAATGCGGGGCACTCTGCTCTTCCACTATATCCGGGATTTCCACGCGGGTAGCCATTTCTTCGATATTCGTTAATCGACTCGCCAAATCATTAACCGGAAGCGGGGTGTAATTGTTCTCAAAAATCATCAGCCCGACAATGGTAAAGATCGTGCCCAGAGTCAGGAACAAACGGGTAAATTTTTCCTGCGGAGACAGAGGTGTAAATGTGGCAAATTTTTTAATGGTCTGCTTCTCTTCCTCGGACAAAACCAATTCAAACGGTTCGGCAAAGTTGTATTCGATTTCCCAATTTTTCAAAAACTTGATGCGTCCCATCTGGTTTTGTTCCAGAATTATCGCTCCGTTTTCGATCAAACCGTTCTCGACGAGTTGCTGTTTGGAATAGATTTTATCATCTTTCTTTACCAGAACATCCATCTCATCCCACAGGTTCAGTTGGAAGTCATCTTTTACCCGTGAGACCAGTTTAAATTTTTCCGGGAAGCTGTTATCCAGAATCTGCCAAAGCATCATTTTATCGCTGCCGATGTAAAAATTATCGTGAAAATCGCGACCGTATTTGGCAGTATCGAGATAAAGATTTTTGTATTTAAGCTTTAAATTCAATATCTTATTCTGCATAAAACACCCCTAAACGCCCAGCACTTCATTTCTCTCATCGGTGTGAATGGTAGAGAAATAAATATTGGCAAAGGAAGCCTGAGCGCTGAATTTAATGAATTCGGTGATGTATTTGCAATCCAGATTTTTGTCAGCCTGAATCAGTAGACAGGGTGTGTTGCCATTTTCTTTGATTTTATCGGCTTCCAGCTTCATAAAGCGTAACAGGGAACTGCGGATATTTTGATCGCCGACGAATTCTTCCAACGATCCCACCGCCACGTTTTCCTTTCCATACAAAATCTCGTTGGGATAGATTTTGATGATGATCGTCTGACCGCTTTCGATCAAAGCATTTTTGGTAATTGTGGTGGGAAGCAGCATTCCTTTGGGAACATCTTTTTCGGAAGCATCCATCGAAACATTCTTGATAATGAAAATGAGCAAAATGGTAAGAATATCGATCAAAGAAGTGATGTTCAGGTCTTTGGTTTTAGGACTTTTTTTCCTATGCAGGCTCTTACCGGACTGGCTGGTCCAAATAGGAACGTATGATATTCTCTTCATCTTTTCTCCTTATTTGGACTTATACAGTTTCGTCGCCGTTGTCAGGTATTTGATGTTAGGAAAATCGTGCTCTTTGCAGATATCGATAGAACGCAGAAGAGTATCGAATTTCACGGACGGATCGGGTAGAATTTCCATAGTCGATTGATTAGGATATTGCTGTTTCAATTCGGCGATTTGTTTATCCAGCGTCACATAATCGTAAATACTTTCTTCCGTTTGCGGAATTTTGATGATCCCTTTTTCCTTTTCCACTTTTATCTCAAAGCGATCGGGATAAAGTACCAGAGTGAGGGCACGCGGTGGTTCCTGAACTACGGTATTTTCCTCTGTTTCAGCGCCCTGAGCCGGTAAGGTAATTTCGATCATTGCCAACCGCACGGAAATCATTATGGTCATCAGCATAGGAATGATGACGATGAAGAGGTTCATAATCGGGATCAAATTGGGAGACCTGGATTCCCGCAAAGATTTGGACCTGCTTCTGGACGGACCGTAGGCCATAAGTTTAATCCTTCATTGAATAAGTGATTTGATTGATCATTTTCACGCTATATTCGTCGATATCGTTGATCAGTTTCTCGGTTCGTGCTTGCAGTGCACCTTTGATCAGCATGGTGGGAATAGCAACGATCAGACCGTAAGCCGTGGTTCCCATTGCCATGGAAATTCCTTCGGTAAGAAGGCGGCTCTTATCGGCTTCGGCGGCTGAAGCCAGCGCATCGAAAGCATTCACCAGACCGAAAATCGTTCCCAACAACCCTAAAAGTGTGGCAACCTGAGCAATAATATCGAACCAGAATAATCCGGCTTCGATTTTGGGAATAGCCTGCAATCCGGCTTCATCATAAGCATTTTGCACGTGATTTTGCAGTTCCGTTCCTTTTTTCCCGGATTCCACGCCATCGCTGTAACCCAATAAACCGCTCCAAAAAATAAAACCGATCGTGGTCTTTTTGAATTGAGCACTGATGCGGATCGCTTCTTCCAACTGATCGTTTTTTACATAACCTTTGATCTTCAGGAAAAAATTATGTGCATCCAGTTTTTCCTTCACCGAAAGCTGCCAATATTTGATTATAGCCAAAATGAGCATGACGACCAGCAGAACGGAAATAATGTACATGAACGAACCGCCCGTAACGAACAACCTCTGCACATTTACTGCCGAAAGATTGCACACCATTAAGATCAGCAATGTAATCAAAAGCAGCCTTAATAAATTTCTCTTCATTATGATTCCTCCCAACGTTTACTTTTTATAAAACATTTTATTCGATTCTTTGATTCGTTTTAAAATTCTCTGCCTTTTTAATTCCTGAAAATTGGTGGCTTTACGTGGCATTACCGAAGAGTCGTCCGGTTTGCGAATTTCCACTTTCACTTCTTCTTCCTGCTGGCTGGTAAGCATTTTCAGGTTTTCCGTATCTTGTTTGGGAACGGACTCGTTTGCCTGCTGAGCTGCCACTGGTAAACTGAAAAAAAACATTCCCATCAATATCAAAACTAATTTCTTCATCATTCCTTCCCGGCGGGTTTATACGTAAGTTCGGCGATCAGACCTTTGTAATAATCGGCACCGATCACTTCGATCACGATGGTATTTTCGCCTTTGTTCAGGGTGCCGATATCGATCTGCTGCGCCTGAACTTTTTTCATGGTGGGATCGTAAACCACTCCCACGGCATCCGCCAGCTGTTGCCCATTTACCCAAATCGTGAACATGTGTTGGGCAAAAATCTTCAGCTGTGCCTCCGATGCATTTTCCGGAAGCTGCAATACCTTTCTAAAATAAACGATATCGACATTGGTCGTATCGAGATCGGTAAACCAGATTTCCTGCGCTTCACTCTGTTCCAGACCAAACATCTGATTTTTGAAATATTGGAAGTTTGCCTTGCCCACCGGCAGCCAGATCAAAGTTTCGCAAAATTCCGCCAAACTTAGGCTGGTTTTGTTGGGATCGTAACGCAGGGATGAGCCGGCAGCCAGCCAGGTTTGATCTGTACAGATAGTTTCTGCTTTCATATCGGGAATAGCAAGAGTTTCCACCACTTCCACGGCTTCTTTTCTTACACCCCATTCGAGCAAACGAGCCAGACTTTTCTCCGTCCATTTATCGGAATAATCCTTATCGTCGGCGAATGTCATCAGCAGTGTTTGATAGAGTTGTACTGCTTTCTTACGAAAATCGGTTGCCATCTGCAAACTGGTATTTTTCAAAGCTGTTTTATATTGCTGCTGCTGGATCGGATTGGCTTTCATAGCCTTGTCGTTAAGTTGTTTGGAAATATCGAGATATTTCTGCACTTGCTTCGTTACCACATCCGCACTGTAATCATACAATTGGGCAGCGGTATAAAGTGCTTCCGTACGCTGAAGAGTGCCTAAATTATACTGATTTCCTTCCTGAATGATCGCGATAAATTCATCGCGTATGTTATCGCATTTTTTCATCAGTTTGGAAATGCGGCTTTCTCCTTCGCTAAGATGATCTTTCCATTTGGTAAGTTCGTTCACTTTAATCAAATCCTGGGGAGAAGAATCTAAAACCAACTCGTGCGCTCGGAATAAGACTGCTGCGAAACGATTGAAATAATCGATATAATTTGTGTAATAAGCGAAGGTTTCGTGAATATGTTCGGTGGGAAGCTGCATGCCCTGTTTTTTGTAATCTGCTTCTTCTTTATCGAAGCGGGCAATTTCATCTAACACGCTGTCATATTGCTGGTTTTCAAAAAGTCTGTCAGCATCGTCTTTGATGTCTTTTAATTTATTTACCGCCACTTCCACCAGCAGATCGAGATTGCGGTCTTTGCTGTAAAGTCGGGAAGCGATCCTTTCGTAATTTGCCTCATCGCCCCGTTCTTTGTAAGTTTTGGCAACCGCCACCAGCAGGTTATTGGCGCTTTCATGTTGCGGATAAAGCTGATCGAACAAAATGCTTAATTCCATCACTTT
>DAISYT010000004.1:0-14120 GCA_036825175.1 Candidatus Cloacimonadota bacterium | reverse complement strand
GCCTTTCAGATAATTATCGATCGCTTTCAGCAGGAAATTTACGCTTTCATCCGGTTTGCTTGTTTCCAGTTCGGCAGCGATTTTCAAATACTGACGGGCAGCTTCGCGGAAATTGGAAGCATCTTCGTAAGCTTTTGCCCGGGCTAAAACCGTTGCCAGCAGATTGTTTTCAAAGTCAGATTTACTGCCATCGACGGCAAATTTGGAAGCTTCCCGATAATAATATTCTGCTTTATCGAAGTCTTTTTGAGCCTGGCTGATTTCGGCTAATCTGGAATAGGTGATCATTTTCAGTTCGTCGCCAAGTTCGTAACTCAATAATTGTAAATAATTATCCCGAGCCGAATCCGCATCGCCGGATTCGTTGTAAAGTTCGGCTTTTCTGTATAAAACTCTGACCAACTGATCGCCGACTTTGTCATCGGTAAGTTTATATTTCAGCAGGAAATTTTCGTATTCCGTGGCTGTGGCGATGAAAAGCGAATCGAGCCTTGCCCGGTCGATCGTTCTCTCGCCATCGGTAAACGGATGCTGATCGATCACGGGATCGAGCAGATCGTAAAGTTTTTCATAATTATAGAATTTAAGTTCGTAATAATGATATAATTCCGCAGAAGAGGACTGACCGGCAATATAGTTATCGATCTCGGCAATCGTCGCCAGATAATGCGCCGGATCTTCGGTAATTTCCGCCAAATCCTGGCTCAGATCGACCAGGTTATTTCTCAGGCGCTGTTTACGTTCCCGGCTCTCTTCGTCACTGAATTCACCGAAAGCACAATAATTTACCACCATGGCTTCGTATTTGCGAAAATCTTCCGACGAACGTGTTCTCAAAAAATTGTTCAGATATTTCGGTTCCAGGAAGGCATAAGCATTGCCGATGATCTGCAATTCATTGCTGATATCGAGATCTTGATTATTTTCATACCAGGCAGAGCCGACATTGAAATCGGTGACCAGTTTTTCCATTCCGGCAATAATCATTTCTTCGGCGGAACGTTCACCCCGAATTCGTTTGGGATACTGACGATAAATGGCAAGGATGGAATCGACGATGCAAGGGCTGTTTTTGCTGGCGGGATAGAGCATCAAATAAGACTCATAAAGATCGACCGCCTGCATGGGAGCATTGTACTCTTTTTTCAGCTTCACTGCCTGAATGAGGATTTGTCGTCCATAATCGTCTTCCACGCAAGAGCGTAAAATTTCTTTGGCTTGGGCAGCGGCTTGGGAATATCCTACAAAATCGGTGCCGTCGTATTCGATCAGACTGAAGGCGATATTTTCGATAGCATCGGCTTCAAAGAACGTGCGTTTATCCGCCTGCGCAGAATTTCCCAGAATATTCAGAATCGTACTGAAATCCGCAATGGCAGCAGTGAACCGGGTACTGGCAAAATAGGTCCAGCCGCGTTGGAAAAGTCCGTAATATTGCAACGGATCGCCATCTCTTTTTGCCACGATATCAAAATAGCCGATCGCTTGATTGAAATATTTTTCTGCCACTCTGGCATCGATCGCCAGATCGAAATAGATTCTTCCCAAACGATAAGCAGCATCGGTGTTGTAAGGAGATTGCGGCAGTTCTTCCAAAATCTGTCGATACGCCGAGATCACATATTGCAGTTTGTATTCGGAAAGACGCAACGAATCGGGCCAGTTCATCACCAATTCGATTTGTGCGATTCGTCCGGCATCGCGTTTGGAAGTTTCCGCTTTATAGCCGAAATAACCGATGTTATGCAGAACCACATCTTTCTGCAGAAAATTTGGATCATATTCCAACACTTTCTGATAATACGAAACCGTTTTTTCCGGCTGGAAGACCTCCACTTCCGTGCTCAATTCTGCCACATTAAAGTAGAGATCGGCAAGATTCGGGCTGTCGGGATTTTCTGAGATGAATTGCAAAATTCGCTCATATACTTGTTTTTTGTAAGCCAGTTTTTGAGCATATTCTGTTTGCAGATCGGCTTCCGTTTGAGCCAGAAGAGAGGCAGCAAAAATCAACAGCAACAGCGATAAAACAGTTTTGGAAGTTAACGAAATCACCCTCATTTCTTAACCTTTTTTTGCAGTTCGTTATATTCCCGATCCATTTGAATAGTATTTTGGAAAAGCAGATCGAGCAGATTGAATTCGTATTCGTCATTTTCAAGATTAATATCGTGTTGCACACTATTCAGAATTTCATCATATTTTACTTTCAGATTGGTAAATTCGGCATTCATCTCGTCATTTTCCCGCTGCAATTTGTGCGAGATCAGATTATCGAAACTGGCAGAAATATCCGATTTCATAGCGATCAGTTCTGCCCGGTTTTTTTGAATGGCTGCCACTTCGGAAGCGATATACTCGTCGTTAGTGCCATTCTGTTTATATCGGAACAGATAATCGGCAATTCGGTCGTAAGCAGCCATATCATCCGAAGCCAGTGACATATAAATTCTGATTCGATTGCTAAGGTCATCGTAACTCTTTGTTTCGGAAATGGATAGAATTTCCTGCCAGGAAAGCATTTCGGTTTGCAGAAGGATTTTCTCTGCCGCCAGATTTCGGGCTAAAAGGTAATCCTGAGGTGTGATGAAAGGCTTCGCCTGCAAAAATTCCATTACCTGCAAAGTAACGAGAGACGAATCGGTAAAACTGATCTCCCGGTTCAGATAGGCTGTAAAAGCAGATTTTGGCATTTTACGGGCAATTTCGGTCAACGCATCGATTTCGGAAATGGCACGGCAATAGGCTTTGTATTCTGCTTCCAAAAGCTGCAAACCGGCTTGTTTGTTTTGATCCATTCCGCCGTAAAAGGCAGCTATCTTTTCCTGAGTTTCCGACAATTCCACCTCGAGAATACTAAGTTGCGCCTGAATATTGTCGTACATCAAATCGGTGGAATCGATCCGAGCCAACTGCTTTTGCAGTTTCTGGTAACGTTCCAACAAAAAATACCGGGAATTCAGATCGTCTATCAAAGTGGCATTATTCTGCATCAAAGCATCGATCGTCGGTTCGGCGGAAACCGGATCGCCGGGCAGAAATTCCGAAACGATTAGCATGAAATTAGCCGGAACAAAATATTCGCTTTTTTGTGGCTTTTCCAGGATGCTGTGAAGATAGGAACGAGCCATTTCATAAGATTGATTTTGGAAATAGTACGTGGCGATTTCATACAAAATATCGTCCGTTATATTTTCGTTTAGCTGACGGTAAGTTTCAAAATACGGGAAAGCTTTTTCGGTGTCGTTCAGGTATTGAATTCTTCCCAGATTCAATAAAGCAAAATTGAGCTCTGTTTGTGGAATATCTTTAGTTTGAGTAAGTTCGGTAAGGCTGGAGATTGCCTGATCGGTGTTTCCGTTAAAATATTCGATCAGAGCGAGAATACTCTTCGCCTGGAAAGCATGGATTTCGCTGCAATCATCATTACTCAGTAACGTCTCAAATTCCGTTTTTGCTTCCGGATATTTTCCCAAATTATAAAGCGCATTTGCATAAAAGAAGGAAAGCATTTCGTTGGGGGGAACGGTATGCTTAGTCATTAAAGCAATTAAGTCTTCATCTTGTCCCGAAGTAAAATACAATTCTGCCAGAAGATTGAAAGCGGGAATCCAAACAGATGAAGCGGAATAATCGTTAACGATTTTCTCCAGATTATTTTGTGCTTCCGGATATTTTTTCTGCTGAGAGGCCAGTTTTGCCTGATTGAACAGCAACCGGTCACGCACTGCCGGAATATCGCTGTAAATAATTGATTGTTCGTTAACAGCCAGAGCAGACGCCTGCAAATTATGATCGGATAATAAATCATCCAGAGCGTCTGTACGGCGGGAAAAATGATCCTGAATTTCGTCGATATTACCCGTTTTATAAAGTTGCAGAATGGCAGCTCGCAATTCGATAATGTTTTTGTAGTAAGCAATCTCTTCCTGCAGAACTCGCAGTTGATTTTTTTCGTATTGAATTTGTTCTTCTAAAGTGAAAGAGTTACTACCATACAAGAGTCTTTGAACTGCTGCCACATCTGTTTGAGCAAATACCGTGGTGACGGCTGTCAAAAAGAACAAGCTCCAAAGTATCTTTTTCATGGGATTCTGGTTTAATCTTGTTCTTGTAATAATTTCTTAATTTCTTCCAGCTCTTTTTCGGATTGCTCTCTGCGTTCTCGGATGCGTTCCAGTTCTTCTTCCAGAGAACTTCCTTCCTCGCCCATATACGTTCGGTTATTCATGTAATGAGCCATTGAAACTTTCCGACGTTTTTCGGAAGCCTTGAGATCGGAAAGAGCATCGAGGGTATATTTCACATTAATAGCATACTTATCGCCCCGATTGGTACTGATCAGGTCTTCAAAATGATAAATGCCAAAACCGAGAGTTATATTCTTTATAATAAAATCCAGTCCTAAATTACCGTCTTGTCCGTCGATTTCACCGCTAAAAGTGAGCCATTTTGCCGGTTTTATTTCCATTCCCAGAAGAATACCGCTGGCATAAGCACTTTTTGAACCTCTTCCTCTGAAACGGCGGGCGCCCATACCCAAATGAAAAGTGGCTTCCAGATAATTCATCGAAGACATCCCGGTAACCATTACGACGGATTTGCTGATTACACCAAAAGGTGAAAATCTGATATAATCCACGGCATCAGGATACTTATATTCAGGAGACATCACAGCAGTACCGCTATCGTGAACTTCCGAAAACATATTCAGGCAGCCGATGGAGAATGCCGGTAAAACTTCGGTTTCATCCATAATTTTAATTTTTAAATTTGTCATAAATTCGGATGTACTGTTGTAAACGAAAGCTACATCAGCCCGATTAAATAAACCGATTCTGAAAACACCGGAGTAATCGTATTCATCGTAAGGTTCGGCTTGCCCCGGCACATAATCATCGCTAATAAAATTATTAACATAAGAAAATTCCATCATCAGATGAGGTAAACAATACGCATCAGGAATATTGATCCCTCCCATAGAAGTATAAGGAAGAGCAAATGCGACAGCTGACCCTAATACTGCCAGCACTAATAATAATACTTTCTTCATAAACACCCCCAAATTAATTGCACTGTTTCTCGTAACGACTTGACAATGTTTCAGTCAAGAATTATTTTCCGTTCATGAAAAATTATGAAAGAGCAGCTCGAGGTAAATTTGGAGAGGATATGGCTGCAAATTTCCTGCTTACAAACAGATATAAAATTCTGCACCGGAATTTTCATTCCCGCTTCGGAGAAATCGATATCATCGCTTTCTTCGATCATACCGTTATTTTCGTGGAAGTGAAATTGCGGAAAAACGATATCGATAACGCTCTCAATAGCGTTTCCAGAGCGAAACAAAACAAATTGGTAAAAACTGCCAACGCCTATCTGGAAAAACATCCCGAACTGGAAGACTATTCCACCCGATTCGACATCGTCGCAATAATCCAAAAAGGTGAGCAGTATCAACTTCAGCATTTTCAGGATGCATTTCTGCCGCGTGAAAATCAATTCAGCACAGACTGATCGAAGTCATCTCCAAAATTATCTTCCCAATTCGGATCGGTACCTTCCATGTCGTCGTTATCGGCATAAATCAGACGGAAATTACCGGTACCCTGAATATCGAGAAAAATATAAGTGCGGTTCGTACCTGTTCTATAACGCCAGATTTCATAATCTTTGGGAGTATATTTGGAAGCGGATGTATAAAGTCCTGTATTGTCTTTTATAATTTCATCCGGTTTGCCGTTGCGAATATAGATTCTGCCACGGTCGCTGTTCCAGCCATCTTTGAAATGAGTATATTCCTGATTTGTATAATAAATGCGATCCTTGACCAAATCGAAAAATTCGTTTTTATCGGTGGAAGTATCATTATCCGATGCAGTCCAGAAATTGCCGATAAAAGCTTTCTTCCCTTCATCCGAAAGGGTTGACCAGATTTTTAGCTGCTCAGAAGAAACAAAATACGAGATCAATTTATATTCATCTTCGACATTCACAAACATTCTTTCCGAAAAAAACTTCGGAGTACGTACACTGAAATAGCTGCTACGTGATTCCGAACGATTTGTGGGCGTATCCGTCACCGTTACTTCGATATTGTAAAATCCGTCTTCCAGTTCTGCCAGCGGAATATGGGCATTCATATCATTGATCAATCGATCCACCGTAACTTTCTCATCGATCTGCCTGATCAGGCTATCCTTCTTGGAAACAGAAGTTACGATCTGATATTCTTTGCTGGTTTCGGAGGGATTGTACAATTCATAATACAAAACGACTTCTCCGGTTTTGTCGGTGGAAAAAATATGATTGGCAGTGACGTTATAAAGATAATCTCCCCGGTGGAATTTTGCCAGGAAACCGGTGGTATCGGGAACGACAGAAGAAGAAAATTCCAGATCGCTGAGCAGGTTTTCGGGGGAAAGAACTTCGAAGGGATAATTCCAGAAATTCGTATCGGAACTGTTTGTATCCAGGAAAATGACATTCACGTCGAACTGGTGTTTGGCTAAAGTCATCGTGATTTTATCGGAAAACAGATCGGACGATTTTGTTTTACTTTCAGTGAGCAGGATGATGCCGTTGGTAAAGGTTTGATCATAAACTTTTTTCCCGCTTCTCATCAGCATGAATTCCACTTCCAAATTGGCGGTATAGCCGTTTTCGGTGCGGGTAAAATGCAGATTTTTGTAGGGAATCTGATAATTAATTTCCAGAGTGGTATTTAAGTTTTGATCCAAAAAGCGGGTGGCTTCCACGAAGACATTCAGGTCGCCGGACCAAAGATAAAAGCAAAACAGGCTGAGAATAACAAGAAATGCGGGCTTTTTCATTACTTCCTCCGTTTAGGATAGATTCAGATTGATTCGATGTGAGATTCCTGAGATCTCATGGAAAAAATCTTTAACAGCTTTATCCGGAAATATCATCAGTTGACGCGGACGCAGATTTAATGATTTGTATTTATCCGATTCCACGTTGATATGAAGATTGAAATTTCCGGGGTGTTGCTTAAAAAGTTCGATCAATTTGGTTGAAAAGTCGCTGGTAAAAATGGCTTCCGGTATTTTCAGCGACATTTCACCGCTCAAATGTTTTGCCAGTTCATCGAATTTAATGATTTTCCTGGGTACGACACGCAACATATTTTCATTGCCGTTCGTATACCCCGATTTCTTACCGAGAATGAACACACCTCTGCCCACTTCCATCAGTGGCAGATAATTGTCGTAATCATCGTTGAATAAAGTAAGTTCAAATTTACCCGTGAAGTCTTCCAATTTTATGATGGCAAAAGGAGAATTCCGCTTGCCGTTCTTTTTGGTAATTTCGGAAACAATGCCGGCGATGGCAATGTTTGCCGGAACTTTTTCCGGTTCTTTTTCTGCTCGCAGCGAATCGATATTAATCAAATCTTCCAACTGTTCTTTGTATTGATTTAGCGGATGCCCCGACCAATAAAATCCCAGTACGGATTTTTCCAGTTTTAGTTTTTCATTGATTGTCCATTCAGATATATTCGGCATTTCCGGTGTAAAAGTCTTTTCCGGCTCTTCTTCATCTGTGAAGGCATCGAATAACATCATCTGCCCCCGTTTTTGTTCAGACTGAATTCCCGACGCAAAATCGAGAGCATTCTCGATAATCGAATATTTCTGAGCGCGGTTGCCCTCCAGTTCGTCCATGGCTCCGGCACAGATCAGACTTTCCAAAGTTGTTTTGTTTGCCACCATCGTATCGACGCGGGAACAGAAATCGAAAATACTCTTATAATCGCCATCTTTATTGCGTTCGGCGATAATCGTTTTGATGGCGGCTGTTCCCACATTTTTGATCGCCTGCAAACCAAAGAGAATTTTTTTTCCGTGCACACTGAATTCACACTCGCTTTTATTGATGTTGGGCGGAATTACTTCAATGCCCATGGCTTTACATTCTTCGATGAAATTCGTAATCTTTGCCGGATCCTGTTCCAAAGAAAGTAAAGCAGCCATGAATTCGACCGGGTAATGCGCTTTCAAATATGCTGTTTGGAAGGCAACATAGGCATAAGCTGTAGCATGACTTTTATTAAAAGCATAATTGGCAAAATCCAGCCAGTCGGTCCAGATTTTCTCGATAACATGAGGTTGCACACCGTTGCGGGATGAGCCTTCCACAAATTTCACTTTGAGCAGCTCCATCGTTTTCAGTTTTTTCTTGCTGATGGCTTTTCGTAAAGTATCTGCTTCCGCACCGCTCAATCCACCCATTTCCCGGGCGATCTGCATTACCTGTTCCTGATAAACTGTCACGCCGTAAGTTTCCCGCAGAGCATTTTCCGTTAACTTGTGAACGAAGGTCACAGGCTCGATGCCATGCTTACGATTGATGAATGTATCGATGAACTGCATGGGGCCCGGACGATACAGAGCAACCATGGCGATCAGGTCTTCGAAGACGTTAGGTTTCAGGCTGGAAAGATATTTTTTCATGCCATCGGATTCAAACTGGAACACGCCGTCCGTCTGTGCATTGGAAAGGATATCGTAACTGGCAGTATCGCTGAGCGAAATGTGATCGATGTCCACATCTATATTTTGTGATTCTTTTACCAGTTTTACCGTTTTCTTGATGAGCGTGAGCGTCTTCAATCCCAGGAAGTCCATTTTCAACATTTTCAGATCGTCCAGCCAGCGCCCTTCGTATTGCACCAAAACAGCCAGATCGCTGCCTTTTTGACTGTTGGCAGCCAGCGGTACATAATTCGATAAATCTCCCGGACCGATTACCACGCCGGCAGCATGTACTCCGATATGACGGATCAATCCTTCCAATACTTTGGAATAGGAAAGGATCGAGGCTTTCAGGTCATCTTCCGCCATTTTATCGGCAAATTCACGAGACTGTTTTAGCGCTTCGTCCAATGTGATGCGAGGCGTGGGAGGAATCAATTTGGTGATTTCATTTGAGACAGAAGCCGGAACTTCCATCACCCGTGCCACATCTTTGATCACGGTTTTGGCTCCCAAAGTTCCGAAAGTGATGATCTGAGCCACACTTTCCCTGCCATATTTTTCGATCACATAATCGATGATCTTGCCGCGTCCTTCCGCACAAAAATCGATATCGATATCCGGCATTCCAATTCGATCCGGATTGAGAAAACGTTCAAAGAATAAGCCGTATTTCATCGGTTCGATGGAGGTGATTCCCAAAAGATATGCCACCACACTTCCCACAGCCGAACCTCTGCCTGGTCCCACCGGAACATCCATTTTGCGGGCAGCATCGATGAAATCCTTCACGATTAAGAAGTACTCTTCGTAACCCATTTTATGAATTACGGAGAGCTCGTAATCGATACGTTCCTTCACCTCGTTCGTTAGTTCGGGATATTTGATTTGAGCAGCATTATAACACAGTTTTTTGATGTAATCGGCATGATCTTTAAATTCCGCGGGATGATCGATTTTTGGGAAAAGAAATTTATTATAATCCAATTCACAATCGATGAGATCGGCAATTTTATTCGTATTTTCATAAGCTTCCGGCAGATCACGGAAGAGTTTGCGCATCTCATCCTCGTTTTTAAAGTAAAGCTGATTCGTGTTGTATTTCATGCGGGAAGTATCTGCCAGGGATTTACCGGTTTGAATGCAAAGCAATACATCGTGCGCTTCGGCATCCTCTTTTTTCAGATAATGGCAGTCGTTGGTCACCACCATCGGCGTTCCGGTTTCTTTTGCCAAGCGGATCAAAGGTGCATGAATCTGTCTTTCATCGGCTAAGCCGTGATCCTGAATTTCCAGATAAAAACTATCAGGATAAATCTCCTGATAGAATTGTACGACTTCTTTGGCTTTTTCAAAATTATCATTCAGCAGAAGATACGGAATTTCTCCTTTCAGGCAGGCGGACAGGCAGATGATGTCTTCCGAATACTCTTTGAGCAGGGATTTGCTGACACGCGGTTTGTAATAAAAGCCTTCCAAAAAAGCTTTGGAAGAAAGCTTCATCAGATTTTTGTAACCTTTCAGGGTTTTCGCCAGCAAAACCAGATGATGCCTGATATCGCTTTTATTTTCGGGATCATCCAGCTCGTGATTGATAACATAGGTCTCGATCCCGATGATCGGTTTAATTCCTTCTTTTTTGGCTTTCGTAAAAAAATCTATCGTCCCGAACATGTTACCATGATCGGTCATCGCCACAGCCGTCATGCCGTAATCTTTCGCCATGGAGATCATCTTGTCAACCCGGCAGGCACCGTCTAATAAACTGTATTGTGTGTGATTATGTAAGTGTACAAAAGCCATAAAAATCCTTCTTTTCTTTTCCTGCTTTTTTTCAAAGCATACGATATTTTTTATTTCAAAATCTCAGTGTCAAGTCAAACGATGACATTTCTTTGTTCTTATTTGGGAAAACGTCATTAACTTTTTTGAGCTGTATAAATTAGCCGGAAATTGATTTTTTTCGATGGGGGAAAAGCAGATTTCATTATTTTTTTTCAGTGGAAATCGGCGATCAGAGATAATCTAACTTGACATTATCTTTCCATTTTATAGATCGTTACCTCGGTTGTGATAGATAGTTCATTAGCAGAAATGAGGAGATTTTATGCGAAAAGCACTGGTTTTTGTTTTTTCGATCATCTCGTTTTCACTTACAGCTTCTCTCTCTCCGGAATACTTTCAGAAAGCTGCCGATTTTCATCCCGCCCAGATTCCCCACGAAGATTTTTTTGCACATCATTCCGTCATTGTTTGGGGGTCCGGTTCGACGGAGGAAGACGAATCCGATCTGAATGAAATGATGGCGAACAATGTCGTCGATTTCCGCATCAAACGTTGGCTCGATCACCCGGAAAATGTGGAAGATATTATCAAAGATCAAGACCTTACCGCCGAATATGTGGAACAGTATAACCTGATTCTGGTAGGTACTCCCAATTCCAATTCCGTGTTGTCTGACCTTGCCGCTTATTTGCCAGTCCAAATTTCGGAGCAGGAAATTCATCTCGGCGATCAGACTTTTTCCGGCGATGAAGTGGGTATCATGTACCGTTATCCGAATCCATTAAATCCACACCGGATGCTGTGGATCGTCTCTGCTCCCCATTATGAAGCGCTGCGTTTTATTCCGTAGGAATCCGAATTTTGCGTTTATTCGCTGACCGATTACAATCCTCAGGCAGATCGTTTTCTGGAATTGGCTTTGGGAAATTTCGATGAGAACTGGCAAGTGAAACAAGTACCTCTCGTCGATAATGAAGTGATCGATTCGGGAGAAAACGATGTTCCCAAATATGAACCGACTGCCACTTTTCCAGCACCCAACTGGGCCCACTCCGGCGTGATGTACGAGATATTCGTTCGCAGCTTTGCCGACAGTAATCACGATGGCAGGGGAGACCTGCAGGGGATTCTGAGTAAACTGGATTATTTGAACGATGGCGACCCGCAGACCAGCAGCGATCTGGGCATCAAAGTTATCTGGTTGATGCCGGTTTTGGATTCTCCCAGCTATCATGGTTATGATGTAAGAGATTATTTTACCATTAATCAGGATTACGGTACGAATGCCGACTTTCAGCAATTGTTGCAGGAAGCGCATCGACGCGGTATAAAGTTGATCACCGATCTCGTTCTGAATCATTGCTCCAACCAACATCCGTTCTTTTTGGATGCTTATGGAAATCCCGACTCGAAATTCGACCACTGGTTTTTCTTTACCAATCCTTCCAACACGCGGGCAAATAATTGGGAATTCCGGCATCGTCCTACCGATCGTGCCATGCTGAATCCGCCGATGCCAGCCTGGAACGTGAATAATCCAGCAGTTCAGGATTACCTGATAAATATGGCAAAATATTGGATGGATCCGAATGCCGACGGAGATTTATCCGATGGTGTGGACGGGTTCCGCTGTGATTATGCCAAGGGACCACCCGCTGCTTTTTGGCAGAAATTTCGTTTTGAAGTTAAATCGCTTAACCCGGAAATTTTGTTGTTGGCAGAAAATTGGGACGGAATGCCGTCCATTGCGGAAAGTTTCGATAACCAGTTCGATATGGCATTCGACTTTCCGTTCCAGGGAAGTGTGATGGAACTGGTTTCCAGCGGAACGGCATCTCCACTCATCCGCCTGCTCAATGAACAGGAAGCCATTTTACCTAAAGCCGCCATCATGAACCGTTTCATCAATAATCATGATATGAATAGAATCTTCACGCGGTTGGATGATACCTCTGCCAAATTGAGTTTGTCGCTTTTGCTTTCTCTGCCTGATATGCCGATGCTGTATTTCGGAGATGAAATCGGTATGCAGGGACAAAAAGACCCTTACGATGAAGGCATTCGCCGTCCCATGGAATGGTGCACTCATAATGATTGTCCCGAAATGACCGACTGGTATCCGGTGTGGAATCAGGAAGCGGATGGCATTTCCGTACAGGAAGAACAATCCGATCCCAATTCCATTTTAAATTTCACCAAAAAGTTGATCCGGTTGCGACGGGAACATCCGGTGCTGGAAAATGGGAAAATCACGATCATACCGGTATTCGAAGAAGAAAACGGTGAATTGAACGGCAGCAAAAGAGCGCTTTGTTACACATTGCAAGACGATCGGGAAACGATACTGGCAATCGCTTCTTTAAGGGAAGATCGAATGCTTCTGATCGGTAATAATTTTGCCGAAAAGGTGGAATTCATTCCTCTTTTACATGCGGCAGAAGTCGGGAAATCCGATAAATATTTAAAAATAAATTGCACAGATAAGACCTTATATCTATTTTTTGTCCGTGCAATAAATTAAGGAGGGCGATTCAGATGAAACAGAAAATGGTTGTTTTATTACTTTTTCTTTCCATGCTTTTGGCAGCGCAAACGGAAGTGACACTCTGGCATTCCTACCGGGGAGAAGAAAAAGATGCTTTGGTGCAGGTAACCGAAAACTTTAATCAATCTCAGAGCGACATCACCTTAAAAATTCTCGGCATTCCTTACGATGCTTTTCCGGATAAAATCACGGCAGCTATTCCGCGCGGTAAGGGACCGGATTTGTTCATTTATGCTCATGACCGGATCGGCGGCTGGGTAGAAGCCGATATCATCGAACCGATCGATTTTTATCTGGAAGATGACATCAGCGGAAATTTCGTGACCGGTGCCTGGGATCCGATGTTATATCAGGGTTCTGTTTACGGTCTGCCGATGAGTTTGAAATCGATCATTCTTTTTTATAACACCGATATGATTAAAACTCCTCCGAAAACGACCGACGAGATGATTGCTCTGGCAAAACAGCATACCGATGCTCCGAACGGCAAATACGGGCTGGTTTATGAAATAGCCAATTTCTATTATCATGCTTGCTGGCTGCAGGGTTTCGGTGGAAAAATCTTCGATGATAAAGATATTCCCGTGCTCAATTCACCCGAAAATATTCGTTCCTTCCAATTTGCTCAGGATCTCTTTTTGCAAGACCGGATCGTTCCTCCGGAAGTTTCCAACGTTCTGGTTACCACGCTTTTCAATGAAGGCAAGGCGGCTATGGTGCTCAGCGGTCCCTGGTTTCGTGGCGAGATCGATAACATTCCTTACGAAGTGGCATTGTTGCCCATCATCAGTGAAGTTGGCAAACCGGCTATTCCGTTTATGAGTTCGGAAGGAGTGCTGATGTCCACCCAATCTGCTCAGAAAGACGCTGCTTTCCAGGTAATGAAATATTTGGTCAGCGAAGATGCCGCTTATATTTTTGCTTCGGTAGGAAAGCAACCCGTCACGCTGAAAAGCGTTTATGAACGTCCTGAAATCAAGAACGATAAATATTTACCCAAATTTAAAAAGCAGATCGAAAATTCCAAGCCGATGCCCAGTATTCCGCAAATGACCTCCGTCTGGTCTCCCGCTTCTACGGCAATTAATGCGGCAGTGAATGGCAAAGACCCCAAAGAATCTCTGGATGAGGCTCAGAATAAGGTAATGAGTACGTTGCGCGCAGCAGGATACATTAAATAAATTTGGATTTTTCATAAATTCAGCTCCGACTTCGGTTGGAGCTGAATTGTTTTCCCAATGTACCACGACGTTGTACGTCGTGTCTTTTTTCTCGACATGCAATGTCGAGGTACA
>DAISYT010000003.1:0-21888 GCA_036825175.1 Candidatus Cloacimonadota bacterium | reverse complement strand
TTATACAATATAACTCATTTTATTGCAGTGAGTTATGTGATATGCAAAAGACTTTTTTGCGTATAAAGAAAGGAGTCGAAAATGCCAGAAATATGCAGATTTTTAGGAATTATTATTTATATGTATTTCAATGAACATAATCCACCCCATTTCCATGCAAAATATAACGAACACAAAGCTTCGATATTGATCGAAAATCTTGGAATTCTGGAAGGTGAATTACCACCCAAAGTTTACAGTATTGTTGCCGAATGGGCAATGGAACATAAAGCTGAATTACTCAGGAATTGGCATGAAATGGAACAAACCGGGCAATTCAGTAAAATAGAACCTTACGTAAAATAGGGGGAAATATGCTATCTGTGATAAAGGCAAATTATATTAATGATTATTCCATCGAACTGACATTCAGCAATGGAAAATCCGGGATCGTCGATCTTAAAGAGATAATTTTCAAGGATACCCGTCCAATCTTTAAACCTTTGAAGGAGCTAGACTATTTTAGATCTTTTAAAGTCGAATTAGACACTCTCGCCTGGGAAAACAATCTTGATTTCGCCCCGGAATTCCTTTTTTTTAAAGCATTTCAAAACAATAAAGAATATATAAACGACTTCAAGAAATGGGGATATATTTCATAAGTTTCATTTCCTGCACGCAATTCGCTAATTCGAGACTCTCCCCACTTTTCTATCGAATAAGTTAATCGAGCATGGATGAGATAATCTTTTCAATTTACCGGATGTGATTAAGCGACATAAAAATAGGCTAATGATTTGAAGATCATGTCATTCAAAACTAAAAAAGATAATTTGTATAATCAAGCATAAACCAATCGTATTATGGGAGTTAGAATGTTCAGAAAAACAGAATTATTCATTCTAATATTTCTTTTATCAAACACTTTATGCTTTAGTCATCTATATGAATTTAATGGATGGATAACTGGTTTTGATTGCATGGATGTTGATCATGATAATGATATGGATATTGTACTTGGCTTACATGTTCTTGGATCAGCAACTTATCCTGCTTCAACAATAATGCGAAATGATGGATGTTGTAATTTCTCTTTTGAATATATCTATCATCCCTGCGGATTTGGACGATCAAATAACCGGGATTTCTTACAAGATGTGGATAATAATAATTTTGCAGATATCGTAAGTATTTCAGCTACAGACACACAAATTGTATTACGAGTTGACTACAATAACAATGGACAGTTTGATGATTTCACCAATTGCATTGCCGATAGCTTGTTTATGCCCACGGGAAATGCCTTTAGCTTCGGTGATTGGAATGGAGATGGTTATGTTGAAGCTTTTTTCGTAAATTCTTTTTATGAAAATTCTATTAATGATTCATTATTTTGGTCATATTTTCTAAATGATGGAAATGGAAATTTCCTTCCGTACGACGAACATTATCCTTATTTTGGAAGAGTTAAATGAGCCGATATGAATCAAAACGGTTTTGATGAAATAATATTATGTGGCTATAATGGTTTGAAGATTTATTCTTATCCCGATGAAATCAATCCAGTCGCAGTAATTGATTGGGAAGAAATCTATGGATTCTTCAATTTTGCTGATTTTGATCATGATGGAGATACGGATATTTGTAGATCGTCATTTGATAATGATGCAAACATTCTTTATTTCTCAATATTCGAAAACCTTGGTAATTTTTCTTTTATAGAACATGAAAGTTCACTTGTAGGCGGTAATCTCGTTTATATGACGGATTGGGATAGAATATTGGCGAAAGATATTAATGGAGATGGACTTACAGATTTAGCATATTTTCAAGGCGTATTCTATAATAACGGTAATTATGAATTTCAGGAAGTTAATCTCTTACCAATTAATTGTGGACCGATTGGATATTGGGGATTTTATGATTTCGTCGATATAAATGGAGATTCCATGCTGGATTTTCTAACCTCATACAGCAGTCTTTCAGCGGAAAGTTTTTTGGAAATCTGGTACCAGGATTCTAACGGCAATTTTCTGGAAGAACCACCTGTTGGAATTTCCAATCATGAGTTAATTGCTATAACTTACGATTTGAATAATTACCCCAACCCTTGTAATCCTTCCACAACAATTAATTTTAGCATTGAACCAAACGAACCGTACGAACTTTCTATTTATAACATTAAGGGGCAGAAAATCCGTACTTTCTCCAAGCACCAAATTACGAATTCAACCAATCACCAAATCGTCTGGAATGGAACGAACTCAAATGGTAGAGAATGCTCTTCCGGAACGTATTTTTATAAAATTATTTCGGATGGGAAGGAATTGGCATCGAGAAAAATGCTTCTCCTGAAATGATTTGGTTCTCTTTCAGAGTCTATAAAAAATACTTCTAAGAAATAGCAAAACTAATATTGTAGAAACCTTTTTCATTCAAATACTTCTACATTGTGCGCCTGATGGATCGCGGCTGCGGAGAAATTCGGCAGCTGTTGGATCAGGACAAAAGCACCGACCAGCCAGAGAGCTCTCCCGAGTTGATTTTAAATTAGTGGATTACTTCATTAAAATGTATTAGAATTTTTTCTGTATTCCAATTGTAGAATCTTTTACATAAAGATCAACACTCTGTAAAGAAATTGTAATTTCAATAACAGAGATAGCTATATAAGTCAATCCACAAAGATAATTATGATCATAATTTCTTCTCATTTTTTCTGGAACACTAATGTTTTCATTTTCAAGAGATTTAATATCATCTGCTATTTCTTTAGCATTTCGAAATTTATCATAAGCACTTATTCCAAAACCAATACCAATTGGTAAGAGAAACAATTTAGGATATTTTTTTTCCGTATGGTTACTTAAATCGAATATTTTATTGAAATTATTATAATTTACCTCTATATCTTTTTTAAAAAATGTGTCAAATTCGTTAGGTTCAGTAGGATTAAATTCTATAACCATTTTATTAGGAATAATATATAAATCATTTTTAACTTTTACGAAATAACTTCTTTTCTCTTGCTTAAGTAATTTACCTGAAATTACACCTCCATTATTTAAAGTAATTTCTACACAATTCAAACAAAAACAAAACAGTAAGCTCATAATAATTAATAGTTTTTTTAATTTCATAACTACTCCTTTTTTTTATCTCGGGTTCTGTATCACGAACCTTACCAATCTACATCTAACTTATTATTATTCTATCAAATAAGCTTTCAGTGGGTATTCTCTCCCAATAAACATTAATTTTCATACGATTCCCAAGAACAATTAACCCCTAAAAATTGTGGGTAAGTCGGTTAATAATTTATCCATTATCCACGACTTGACACTGCTTATCATTTACTTTTGCTGTCTTTCTGCCTAATGAATTGTTTCATAACTTTTCATAAAGCCTGTTAAACTACCTTTTAATCCACTAATGTTTCCCGCACACTGCGGAATCAGGCAGTTGCCGGATCAGGACAAAAACACTGCGAGACCAAACTGCCGATACGGGTGTTATGGGCATTTCAAATTTTAATCTCATTACTGATTATTTTTTCACGAAGATTTAAAAGTTCTCTAATCCTCGACTTCAAAACTTCGTTTTTCATTTGATTAGAAATAAGTTCATCTTTTAAAATTCTACTTGTTACACTATTTCTGTTTTGGGCTATCCATTCTTTACTTGATTTTGAGATTTCAACGTCTTTAAAGTTCTTTACCCTATTTGAATTCCAAAAAATAATGCTCTTTTGAGCAATATCAATATATGTACTACTCCAACTAATTTCAAATAAAAATTGAATTTGTAAACTTTTGTTTCTATAAAGTATTTCACTTTCGTAAGCAATTCTGTTTGAAGTTCTTGTTAATTTTTTTTGCGTTTCTAAAAATTCAAACAATTCGAAAGTTATAGCTTCATAAATATATAGATTTTCAGTTAATTCCTCAAAGATATTAACTTTTTCTTGATTTTGCATTTTTACCTTATTTCATTAAATATAAACATTGAATATCGCATTTAGATTTTTTATGTCTTTTTGTTATTTCTGCTGGATTCCCGCAGATTCAAATTGTCTAACGGACTCACGATTTTATTTTTTGCCACATGCGTAACATGTGTATAAATCTCAGTTGTCTTGCTGCTCTTATGTCCCCGACATTTTCTGTACATCTCAAATCTTCTCCCATTTTCTAATCGATGGATCGTAAAGCTATGTCATAAAGTATAAACCGATGTTTTCTTGTCAATATTTGCGTTTCTTAGCGAAATATAAAATATTTACAGAATTTGCTCGAAATGAAATTTGATCGTACTGTTCGCCTGTTTCCGGTAGGAAAAGAAAAGCTTCGGAGTCGATTGTGTAACGATTTCTTTCAATCGAAATCAACGCAGTTCTTAACTCAACACTGCGCTTATGAGTCAAGTCCTGCTTATTTGCTGACAAGCTGACTCGCTGATAAATTTTCTCCTTGCCCATTTAATGGCTTTGGATTTTTTCATTTTCCCAGAAAGAATAATGAAGAGGAGAGATGAACATGAGTAAATTAATGGTCAGCGTTTCCGGTGTACGGGGAATTTACGGCGATACCCTCACACCCGAAATCGCGATGAAATATGCAGCACATTTCGGCATTTATTGCAAACGTGGAAAAATCATTGTGGGGCGCGATTCCCGCGTAACCGGACAGGCGATGTTCAATGCCATCACCGCCGGTTTGATGTCGGTTGGCTGCGATGTGGTGGATTTGGGAATCGTTTCCACGCCGACAGTGCTTCTGTCCGTGGAAGAAAGCGATGCTACAGGCGGAATTTCCATCACGGCTTCGCACAATCCCGCTGGATGGAATGCCATGAAATTCGTGGGAGTAAACGGCATGTTCCTGTTCCCGGAAAACGCCGCTTCCTTCCTCGATTCACTGAATAATCCGGTGGATTACGTCGGTTGGGATGGCATCGGTAAACTGTCTGCCGATCCGGATGGCAGCCAACGCCACATCGAAAAAGTTTTGCAGATTCCTTACCTAAACATCGAAAAGATCAAAGCTAAGAAATTCAAAGTTGTGATCGATTGCGTGAACGGAGCCGGCGGCATGATCGCACCAAAATTGTTGCGCTCGCTGGGCTGCGAAGTCATCGAATTGAATTGCGAACCGACCGGCATCTTTGCTCACACACCGGAACCTTTGAACAAAAATCTGGGCGATCTGGAAAAAGCAGTCGCAGCCCATCAAGCCGATATCGGCTTTGCCGTCGATCCCGATGTGGACAGACTTTCCATCGTGGCGGAAACCGGCAAGTGCATCGGTGAGGAATTCAGTTTGTTGCTGGCAGAAAAATTTATTCTTTCCCAAAAGCCGGGTGACATCGTCACCAATCTTTCTTCTTCTATGGCATCGGAAGATGTGGCGAAAGAATTCGGTGTTAAGGTTTATCGAACCAAAGTCGGCGAGATCAATGTCGGCAAAAAAATGAAAGAATTACAGAGTCCGGTGGGTGGCGAAGGCAACGGTGGCATCATCTGTCCGGAAGTACATTATACTCGCGATGCACCGGCTGGCATGGCTCTGATTCTGGGTTACCTGGCAGAACGCAACGAACCGATCAGCAGACTGGTTGCGGAAATTCCGCATTACTATTTTGCCAAAGACAAGATCAAAGTCGATCCGAAAGAATTAGATAATATCATGGCGAAAGTACCGGAGATTTTTATTGATTATCCGTTAAATACTACCGACGGCATCAAAGTATTGGGAGATAATTTCTGGATTCACATCCGCAAAAGCGGCACCGAGCCGATCATTCGGGTGTATGTGGAAAGCGAAACGGCAGAAAAATCGGAATGGATTTGTAAAGAAACGATCAGGAAGTTGGTGTAGGAAATCAGCAACTAACAAAACGAACATAAAGATACTTTTTCAGTTTGGAAAAGGCATAATGACGGGCTGATATATTCCGTATTCCTTTAGATTTTTTCCATCGTATAATTGGATAGTCGAAATCTGAAATTATGCTCTATCAAATGTTCCGGCTGGAAATTTATCGAATCCGAAATCAGAGAAGCAATGGTTTTATCTTCGGAACGTGAGTGAAGCCGACATAGATCACTTTGAAAAGCGATCATCATTAGGACGATAATGATGCTTTTCCTAAAATAAATTCTGACCCGTCTTTGATCGAATCTGACAAGCGGAAAATTGCTTTCATAGTTTCCTTCTGGAGATTTTTTTCTTTTCGTGTGATTAAACACTTTACAAGATTTCTCTGTTTTTTCAATTTTGTGCCGGTGTTAAATATAGTTAAGCAAAAATAAGTGATAGGAGGTATGATGAAGAAATATTTGATAGTATTTCTTGTACTGATTTGCGCTTTACCGCTGTTTTGTTCCTACAATGTCGGCGAAATAGTGTCAAATTACCCATGGACAGATAATACCGGAACTGCTCACAATATCTACGAATTGGTAGATCAAGGAGTAGCATTGGTACTTTTCTGGGGAGGCACGAGCTGACCGAGCTGTGTGTCGGCGGCGCCGCAATTTCAAGCTTTATGGGAACAACAATCCCAATACCCCGAAGGAAACGTTTACATGATCAGCCAGACAAATTGGACTGGTTGCACACATTTCACGGGAATCGGCTCTTCAGGAGCATTCGGTAACGGTTACATTCCATTGTTTGCCGTTATCGGAGCTAATTATGAATGCTATTATAACGACAATTATTTTTCGTCTGTTACTAATGCTTTAAATCTGGCAATCGCATCTTTCGTGTTAACCGCTAATTTTTCTTCTAACGTCCAGACCGGTCCTTCACAATTGGGTGTACAATTCTACAATAATTCGATTCCCGGTTCTGGTATCGAATCATTCGCCTGGGATTTTGATGGTGACGGAATAATCGATAGTAACGAAGAATATCCTTATTTCGTTTATACCGAACAAGGTTCCTATGACGTTACACTTACCGTGACAATGGAAGGTGAAACTTCCACTTTAACCATGGAAGATTATATTACTGTAACGGATGGTTCCAATGTTTCCGGTGCTGTTGCCGGTATTTGGACAGAAGAGATCGGCACATTCAATATTACCGGTGATATCAGTATTCCGGAAGGCTGTGAATTGGTCATCCAACCCGGCGTAGAACTGAATTTTGCCAATCAAACTCAATTTAACGTTTACGGCAGATTGGAAACGCAGCTTCCTACCGAAACCGATAATCCCATCATTATGACTTCTACCGACAATTGGAAGGGAATCGTCATTTCCGGTAGCCAGGAAAATAACGTTATCACCAATTGTGATATTTCTCAAACCAACGATTGTGCAATTAATGTTACCGACGCTGCCACTGTCGAGATTGTGAATAATCGTATTTTTAATAACTCCAATACTTCCAAGGCATCTATCCTGGTGGAAGGTTGTACAGATGTACTCATTTCTCAGAACATCATTGCCAATAACACCAGTACAACTGCCACTCCCGGAATTAAATGTGTGAGTTCGGCTATCACGATCTCCAATAATATAATCGTAAATAACACCGGTACTTTCAGTGCCCTGATTATGAACAGTGGTTCGAATGCGCTTTTGGAAAACAATACTATCGCCAACAACCTCTCCACCAACAATACACCTTACTTATGTTATTTCTTCAACGCCTTCCCCACCTTAAACAACAACATCATTATCAATAACGGTACTATTTTCTTCGCACCTTTTGGCATGCCGGATGTAACATATACCTGTATTAGCGGCGGTTTTAGCGGAACTGGTAATATCAGCGATGATCCTTTATTCATGGAACCCAGTACCGGCAATGGTGTCGAATACGACGGGCTGAACGCCAGTTGGTGGTTACAAAGCAGTTCTCCCTGTATCGATGCCGGCGATCCGAACTCAGCATGCAATGACCCGGACGGAAGTCGCAATGATATGGGTGCTTTTGGCGGACCGGATGCTCTGTCGGTTCCGGTGAGCAACGATCCAAATCTGCCGGTGCTTTCTGAGAGTTCGATCGATATTTACCCGAATCCGTTCAATCCCACCACGTCCATCGCTTTGAATTTAACGGAAAGCGACCGCTCAAATCCGATTTCCGTGAACATCTACAACATTAAGGGACAATTGGTAAAAACTCTGATCAATAATGAAGTCACAAATAAAACTGCCCTCGTTTGGAACGGAACGGATAATAACAATAACAACGTTTCTTCCGGGATGTACTTCACGAAGTTGAAAACAGATTCTAACTCTATAACTGGCAAAATGCTCTTGCTGAAATAACCGTAATTCAATAAAAAAGAGCGGGATAATTTACATCCCGCTTTTTTCTTTTTGCAGAAGATATTTTAGAGTTCCCCCAAATCGAACGTAAAAATACTTGCTCAAAAAGGCTGTATGTGTTTTTTGACCAAAAAAAATTATTGAGGAGATAATAGAAATGGCTTTTAATCTTCGTAATCGTAACTTTTTGAAGTTATTGGATTTCACGCCGCAGGAAATAAATTTTCTGCTCGATCTGGCAACAGATCTGAAAAAGGCAAAATATACCGGTACCGAACAACCTCTGCTTACCGGAAAAAATATCGCGCTGATCTTTGAAAAAACTTCCACCCGCACCCGCTGCGCTTTTGAAGTTGCTGCTTTGGATCAGGGTGCACACATTACCTATCTGGGACCGTCCGGCAGCCAGATCGGGCACAAGGAAACCATGAAAGATACGGCTCGCGTGCTGGGCAGAATGTATGACGGCATCGAATACCGCGGCTACGGACAGGACATCGTGGAAGAGCTGGCAAAGTATGCCGGCGTTCCGGTTTGGAACGGACTTACCACCGAATTTCATCCCACTCAGATTTTGGCTGATTTTCTTACTGCCAAAGAACACCTGAATAAACCTTACAATGAAATGGTTTTCGTGTATGTGGGCGACGGACGCAACAACATGGGAAACAGTCTGATGGTCGGTGGAGCAAAACTGGGAATGGACATTCGCATCGTGGCTCCCAAAGCCGTGCAACCGGCACAGGATTTGATAAAAATCTGTCAGGAAATCGCTAAATCGACCGGCGCCAAAATCGTGATTACCGACGATATCGATGCCGGCGTGAAAAACGCCGATGTCATCTACACCGATGTTTGGGTTTCGATGGGTGAACCGGCAGAAGTCTGGCAGGAACGTATCGATCTTTTAAAACCGTATCAGGTGAATTCCAAAATGATGCAGAAAACCGGAAAACCCGGAACAATTTTCATGCACTGCCTGCCTTCTTTCCACAACCGCAACACGAAAATCGGAGAAGAAATTTACCAGAAATTCGGTATTGCCGAAATGGAAGTGACCGACGAAGTTTTTGAAAGCGAAGCTTCCGTCGTTTTCGATGAAGCAGAAAACAGAATGCATACCATCAAAGCTGTGATGGTGGCAACTCTGGGATTATAAATATTGGCGAGCCCGGAGAAATCCGGGCTTGATTTTATGAAACAATTCGCCTTCCTGTTTTTGTTGATCATAATTTCTGCCGAACTCTGCGGACAAGTCTTTGAAGTGGACAGACAGAAATATTTGTGGAGCACTTCCGCTGCTTTATCTGCTTATTTTTTGAATGAATATGCCGATAAGAAAATCACCGATCAGCCTTCGCTCAACGATTTGGCAAAATTAGATAAAGCTGAGATTCCGTTTTTCGATAAATGGGCATGGCAACCGTATTCCCAAAACCTGGATGATTTCAGCGATTATTCGGTTTTTCTTTCTCTCGGATTAAGTGCTTTTTATGTTTATGATGACACTTACTGGAAGGATAACGTGTTGGTTTTAAGCCAGACATTAATCTCACAAGTAGCTGTGAATAAATGGATTAAAACGCTTGCCCGCCGCTATCGACCTTTTGCTTACGATGACGATGTTTCTCCGGATAAAAAACAAACCCGCAATTGCCGGCATTCCTTCTATTCTCTGCATTCCTCTACTACTTTTGCCACCGCTACTTTTGCTTATTTTTACTATTCCAAACTGCATGGCAAAAATCTGTCTGTGGCTGCGATACTTTATAGTCCGGCTGTGGCAACAGCCTGTTTACGTGTATTTTCCGGTAATCATTTTCTTAGCGATGTAGTAATCGGCGCTCTGGCTGGTTCCGGCATTTCCTATTTGATTTGCAGAACCTACCAATCTTCGAAAGTTTCCTTGGATTTTGGTTATAATTCTCTTCAGTTAAGATACCATTTTTAATCGGGATTCTTTCTTAAATCTAACCTTTTTTAGTATATTGAATGGCACGACAGATTTTTTCCACTTCCCGGAAAGCAACTTTTCCGCTTCCCATCATCGGAATATCCTCGATCACATAAAATTCTTTGGGAACGGCGATTGCCGGAAGCTCTTTCGCCATTTGCTTCAGAACTTTCTTCTTATCGAATTCACCTGTGGCGACCGCAGCTACCACTTCCGCACCTTTTTTAGGATTGGGAACATCCACCACGCAGCATTGAATTCCTTCCGGTAAATAATAGCTAAGCACCTCTTCCACCTTCACCAGAGAAACCATTTCTCCGCCGACTTTAACAAATCTTTTCAATCTGCCGCGATGCCATAAAAAGCCGTCTTCATCCATCATGCCCATATCGCCTGTATCATACCAGCCGTTATGAATATGCAGGGAAGTCTCCTCGATATCACCCAGATAGCCTTTCATTACCAGGTCGCCTTTTACCACGATCTTGCCTTCTTCTCCCGGTTCCAATACCTCGTCCGTTTCGTGATCCATAATTTTTACCTGAACACCCGGAATAGGCCGTCCAATACTTCCCGGTTTGTTAAATTCGGCTTGATTTACCGAAATCACCGGGCTGGTTTCCGTAGTACCGTAGCCTTCCAAAACTATTATATTATGAATTTTTTCGTAACTTTCTCTCAGTTTTATGTTCAGTTTATCTGCTCCGGCAATGGCGATGCGAATACTGTCCAAATCGCCCGGCGCCGCTTTTTTCAGGTAACCCTGGAAAAAGGTCGGGGTCCCGATCAGAATCGATATGTTATATTTTCCGATGCTTTCCACAATTGCTTTATAATCCAGCGGATTGGCATGAGTAACGACGGAACAGCCTAAAAAGAGAGGCAGCCAGAAATTGGTGGTTAAACCAAAAACATGAAATAGCGGTAAAATACCGGCAAAAACATCTCTGTCGGAAATATCGAATAAGCCGGGCAGATTTAAAAGATTATGCTCGATATTTTTATGAGAAAGCTGAACGGCTTTTGGTTCCTTTTCACTGCCGCTGGTAAATAAAATCACACAGGCATCTTCCTCGTCGCCCGTGCGGACGGATTTTTGCAATGTTTTAACGGGTAGTTTGGATTTGACCAACGCACTCAATTTTTCACTCATGGTAATCGTCGGCATCATGTCTTCCAGATAAATCATGCCTTCCACATGTTCACAGCCGATTTTGTTGCACAATTTTCTACTGGCAACGATTGTATCAAATCCGCATTTTTGCTGGGCATAAATACAATTATCGTGTGCCCCGGTGGAATAATTTATCATCACCGGCACTTTACCGGCGACCAAAATACCCATCACCGCCAGCATTTCTCCAGCCGAGATCGGCATTAAAATTCCTACATATTTTTCCCGGTGTTTATGAAATCTTTTCGCTAAAATCAACATGGCGATCAGCATTTTTTCATACGTCATATCCTGACCGGTTCCCTGGTCGTAAACCGCTATTTTGGAAGAATATTTTTTTGCAGAACGAACGAAATATTCCTGTAACTGCATCACATTTCTCCTTCTTTTTTTCTGAAGTATTTTTTAGATGAACTAGCATTTTACTGTCAAAGAATTTCTCCGATACCGTGAAATTAAATTAATTATCAATTCCAATTTGACATTTTTAGTCTGCCAGGAAATTTCAATTCTATGAAAAGAAAAATAATAAAAGTAAGATACATTTCGAGGTTGAATTGACAAAGAATTTAATCTCAGCAGACAGCATCAGCAAAGCGTTTCCGCATAAAATAATTTGTGATAACACTTCTTTTGGCATCGCCGAAGGTGATAAAATCGGATTGATCGGTGTGAACGGATGCGGCAAAACTACTCTTTTGAAAATGCTTATAAATCTGGAACCACTCGACAGTGGCACGATCACTCTGCGCAAAGATACTTCCGTCGGCTATCTGCCCCAAACGCCTGAGATCGACCCGGAAGGCACGATTTACGAACACATCTATTACAGTGATAATCCTCAATTCTGCATTTTGAGGGAATATCACGAAAATCTGTATCATTTGGAAACCGCTCCCAATGCTCAATCTCAACAGGAACAGCAGAAATTGCAGGAACTGATGGATGCCGGACACATTTGGGATATCGAAGTAAAAGCACGTTCCTACCTCACTAAACTGGGTTTCGATGATCTGAACCTGAAAATCGGCACTCTTTCCGGCGGACAAAAACGTCGCCTCGACCTGGCTCGCATTCTGATGGATCAACCGGATATTCTTATTTTGGATGAGCCGACTAATCATCTGGATATCGACACCATCGAATGGTTCCAAAATTATCTGAACGAATACAAAGGCACGATTATTTTCGTTACACATGATCGCTATTTTCTGGATGTTGTAGCCAATCGCATCATGGATATTACAGCCGGTGTGATCAAATTTTATGAAGGCAATTACTCCGATTACCTGCACCGAAAAGCTCTGGAAATTCAGGACTTGGAAAGAAAAGAAACCAGACGCTCGGCTCAACTGAAAACCGAATTGAAGTGGTTGCAGCGTGGCGCCCGGGCTCGTACTTCCAAACCTAAAAATCATATCGACCGAGTAAAAGAACTGCTGGCAAAATCATATCTTACCACCGATGTCGATCTGGATATTTCCTTCCAATCCCGACGTTTGGGTAAAACGATTCTCGAAATCAGGAATATTAGTAAGTCCTACGATGACAAACATTTAATCAAAAACTTTAATTACAATTTTCAAAAGATGGACAGGATCGGCATTATCGGCGCAAACGGCTGCGGTAAAACCACATTGCTGCGTATGATTATCGAAGAGTTATCTCCGGACAACGGTTCCATCAAAAGTGGATTGAATACCGAATTCAGCTATTTTCGTCAGGATATGGAAAACATGAATGGCGAACTTTCCGTTCTGGATTATGTGCGGGAAAAAGCCGAAAATATCCGTACCGCCGATGGAAATCTGCATTCCGCTTCGGAAATGCTGCAAAAATTTCTGTTCGACGGAAAAATGCAGCAAAGCAAAATCAAGACGCTTTCCGGGGGCGAACAAAAAAGGCTCTATCTGCTGTGTTCACTGATGTTTGGTAGCAATTTCATGATCTTGGATGAACCGACCAACGATCTCGATATCAAAACTCTGGAGGTTCTGGAAGATTATCTGAATGCCTTCAAAGGCTGTCTGCTCGTGGTTTCTCACGATCGTTATTTTCTGGATCGCACCGTCGATTATCTCTTTATTTTCGAGGATGATAAGATCATCAAATTTCCTGGAAATTATTCGGATTATCTTTTGGTAAAACGTTATCGGGAAGAAGCAAGTCTAGAGAATTCCAATGTAACCAAAACGCGTATCAAAGATGCTGCAAAAACATTATCCTACAAAGAAAAACGAGAACTGGAAATACTGGAAAACGAGCTTCTGCAAATGGAAAATAGAAAAAATTTTTTGGAAAACGAACTGCAAATTAATGCCGCATCTTTAAACGCAGAAGACTTTGCCAAAATCTCGGCAGAACTGGAAAAAATCGAACAGGAATATTCGCTTAAAAGCGAACGCTGGTTGGAGTTGGAAGAACTCAACGTTTAGTAGTTATTCTCTTTTATTTTTGCCGGCAGCAGGAAAAAAAACTCGAACAGAAGATAATTTCATTGACATAAAGCAATAAAATTAAAGAATCTACATGTGGTAAAAAAGAATCCATGATTATATTTTGTGATTCTAATTGGAGATATTATGAATATTGAATTTCATTATTACATGACGAAATATCTGGCTGTGATGGCTGGATTTGACAGCGACGAAGCTGAAACGATCGCTTACGCATCCCAATTGGTGGATGATAACAAAGTTCGTTTCGAGATAGAGAAACCCGATGGTTCCCTTTATAAGAATTACATCACGCAAACCATCGACATCCTAAAACCGATCCCCAAATTGATGAGAATTTATCTGCTTTATCATTTTCTACCGGGCGATCCCATGTACTACAAAGCCAGTCGGCGAGATGGCAAAATGCATGTTTTGATGACCACTCCCGCCAGCAATCATGCGCAGGAAATTTTCTTTGAAACTACAAAAAGCGAGAGCCTTTATGCTCTTGGCATCGCTTCACACATGCTTGCCGATTCCATCTCTCATCAAAATTTTGTGGGAACTTTCGACGAAGTGAATGCCATGCACGGTTTGTGGCAACAGCTTCTACCCAATATCGGGCATGCCGATGCCGGCTACAAACCGGATATTCCCAACCTGCTTTGGGAAGACACTCGCCTCACCAAAGAAAATGCCATTATCGACAACAAAGAACGTTTTCTTCTGGCAGCTAAAATATTATACAGCAATTATTTGGTCATCACTTCCCATTCCAATAAATGGGCGACGACCAAACAAACGCTGAGCGAGGTAATCGGAGATAATCTGGATGAAAAAGACCTTGGGAAATATGAAACTCAAAAGGAAAAACGCATTCAAAAGATGCAGGAAATTTTGTCTGACGATGCCGAATACGATCCCGATAAATGGTTTTCTGAGGCGGTGAATGTGGATGTGAAATTTCTTAACGACCAAAAATTCAAATACGACCCATTCAAAGATAAGCTGAAATTTAAAAACAATTACGTAAACTCAGACTGGTTCAGATTCCAGGAAGCTGTTCGTGAATATCAACGAACCGCCACCATTAAACTGGAACCGATTCTGACCCAGCTTGAAATCAATGAGTGGTAAATCCAAAATTTAAGGAGGAAATATAAAATGGAAAAATACAAAAAACTTTTTTTAGTCGCTATTTTTACCGTTGTCCTGGCACTTTCTCTTTCTGCGCAAAACATCTGGCTCAACGAATTGCATTATGACAACGTAAGTACAGATGTCGGCGAGTTCGTGGAAGTTGTTTTGGAAGATGCCGCCAGCTTCTCGCTTTCTGATTTTACTTTTACTTTTTATAACGGCAACAACGGAGAAACGTACGATTCTGTCACTCTCGATCAATTCACCACCGGTGCCACTGTCGATGATTTTCTGATTCTCTATTATTACAAAGAAGGCATCCAAAACGGTGAACCGGACGGCGTTGCCATTTCGTATCAGGGTACGCTTATTCCTGGGCAATTCCTCAGTTATGAAGGCATCTTTACTGCTGTCGATGGTCCGGCAAATGGCGTTACTTCTGCAGACATCGGCGTTCAGGAATCCAGTGCCACCCAAATCGGTGAATCTCTGCAATTACTCGGAACCGGTTCGGTTTACGGCGATTTCGTCTGGCAGGAAGCAGCAGCAGAAACACCCGGACAACTCAATAATAGCCAAACTTTGAGCGGAGCAGCTATTCCCACCATTATCGTTTCTTCTCCCAATGGCGGCGAAGCATGGGAACAGGGTTCCACTCACACCATTCAATGGATTTCCATGAATTTTACGGATAATGTCAAAATCGCATTGGACGCTATTAATTCGGATGATCGTGAGCTGCTGATCGCTTCCACGGAAAATGACGGTGAATGGGAGTGGACAATTCCCACCGATCAAGTTGTGGGAGATAATTATGTTATTACCATTTCCGATGCTGCCGATGACGATCCCAGCGATTCTTCCGACAATCCTTTCTCCATTATCGAACCCATCGTAATTCCTGATTATACGATTTATGATATTCAATATTCCACCACCGGACCTTCCCCGCTGGAAGGTGAACTGGTGCAAACAACCGGTGTGGTAACCGCCGTATTTGCTAATTATTTTTTCATTCAGGATGGTCCCGGAGCCTGGAATGGCATCGCTATCTATCCTTTGCAGGAAGTGGCAGTAGGAAATGAAATTATTATTTCGGGAACGGTTGCCGAATACAATGATAAAACCGAGATTTCCGACATCATCGATATGACTATTTTGGGAAATACGAATCTGCCGCCAGCAGTAACGATTACCACCGGTGAATTGGCTGAAAGCGAAGAATTTGAAAGCGTTCTGGTAAAAGTTCTGAATGCCACCGTTACTGCCGACCCCGGCACTTACAACGAATGGGAAATCGACGATGGCAGCGGTGCCTGTATAGTCGGCGCTCAGGGAGATTATACTTACGTCCCTGTTCTCGATGATTTCATTTATTGTATGAAAGGTGTGGTAGATTACGCTTATGCCGCTTTTAAATTAGAGCCGCGCAACGATGATGACATCAGTTTGCAAGGCATCGTGGTCGATCCGCTGGAGTTGAGTTTCCTTACTTATAACACTTGTTCCGAAGGTTTGGAATTTACTATTTCCAATCTTTCCAATGAAAGTATCGAAATTAATTCGATGGAAAGTCAGGGTGAATTTCCTTGCGGTAACTCCTGGCAAATAGAAGATTTCAATCTCACACTTCCTTATGCAATCGCCAGTGGTGAAGAACTGGATTTCAATGTAACCGTTAGCCTTCCCGTCGATGAAAGTCGGGAAATCGTTACGGATTTGCTCGATATCGAAACCGAAATTGGCAACTTTCAAGTCACTTTGAATTTCGATACTTCTTTGAACGTGGAAACCGATCCCAACCTGATTTCATCGGATATGCAGCTTTCCAATTACCCGAATCCATTCAATCCCAGCACGACGATAAGCTTTAATGTACCGCAAACAGACTTGTTTACGACCATAGAAATCTATAATCTGAAAGGACAGAAAGTAAAGCAGCTGGTCAGCACTCAGCTTTCAGCCGGTCAGCATTCCATCGTTTGGAACGGAACCGACGATCATGGCAGTCAGGTTACTTCCGGCATTTACTTTTACCAGTTGAAAGCAGGAAATTTGCAGCAGACCGGAAAAATGTTATTAATGCAATAGAAACTAAGAGTAAAAGAATTTTCTTGGAAGGCAGGAAATGAATTGACAATCATTTCCTGCCTTTGCTTTTTTACAGCAGAAAGTTGAAATTCGATTTTATGGAGCGGAAACATGAGGAAGTTTTTTATAGCGATATTTCTTTGTACGGGCTATTTTCTTTTTGCAGAATGGATAAGCGTCTCCGGCAATTCTGGCGATCAGCTTTTCGATATTCGGAATTCAAATTCTCAGGACACGGCAATCTCATTTAATCTGGCTGGTTACGAACAGCAATCCGTGCAGGAAGGTAACAGGATTTTCCAAAAAATTTCTTATCAAAACGAAGGCAGGCACCTGGAAACCGGTAAACCCGATCTTCCCTGTTTTTCTCGTTTCGTTGCCATCCCGTTTGAGGGTACGGTTTCCGTGGAAATCGTTTCTTTCCAAAAAGAAATCGTTCCGAATATAGATGTATATCCCACTCAACACGTTCAATCGGAAAGCAGGCAGGAAAACCGGGATTTTGCCATCGACTCCGATTTTTATAACGGTCAGCAAATTTATCCCGCCAACATCGTTTGGATCAGCGATCCACAGATCATGCGAGATCTGCGTTTGGTCAATGTCACCGTTAATCCGTTCCAATACGATCCTGCCCAGCAAGAACTGATTATTTATCGAAATATCGAATTCCAATTACACTATTCCGGTTCGGGTGGCATCAATCCCAAAAGAAACACCCGTTCCACTTCCCTTGCTTTTCAATCCACCTACAAATCTAATGTGATAAATTATGAAACTTCATCTGCGCGGGAAGACGAATTCTCACAGCCGAATTACCTTTTTATTTACCCGGAAGATAATCAGGTTGCCACGAATCTGAGTCTTTTAACCGATTGGAAAAAGTGCAAAGGGTTTCAGGTAGTCTCGGCAAGTACAACGGATACTGGCACTTCGGCATCTTCGATAAAACAATATATTCAAAACGCCTACGATACGTGGGAAAATCCGCCGGAATTTATTTGTCTGGTCGGTGACGCCGGAGGAAATTTTTCCATTCCCACCGAGCACCTGGATGGCGGAGAAGGCGATCAGTATTACGTTCTTTTGGAAGGCAACGATATTCTGGCAGATGCTTTTATCGGGCGTATATCCTTTAATTCCATTTTTGAATTACAAACAGTGATTTATAAAATCCTGCATTACGAACAAGTGCCGTATATGGGAAATCTGGATTGGTACAATAAAGCGCTGCTGGTCGGCGATCCGACGACTTCCGGGCAATCCTGCGTGGATACCAAATTGAACGTGAAATACATGATGCAGGAGTATTCCTCCGACTTTTCTTTCGACGAGGTTTATTCCGCTCCCTGGGTATCTCAGATGAACAGCTCTTTTAACGCCGGAGTCAGCTATTTCAATTACCGCGGCTATTACGGCATGAGCGGCTGGCAAAATACCGAAATCGATAATTTAAACAACGGTTTGATGCTGCCGGTGGCGGTATTATTAACCTGTGCTGTCGGCAATTTTGAAGGAACGTTTGATTCCCGTACGGAACGATTTTTGAAAGCCGGTTCGCCGGGTAATCCCAAAGGTGCGGTAGCAGCCATCGGCACAGCCACTTCCGATACAAATACCTGCTTCAATAATTGTGTCGATGCCGGCATTTATTACGGCATTTTCGTGGATGATATCTATCATCTGGGTGGCGCACTGAATCGGGGTAAGCTCAATCTTTCGGTTTCCTACCCCAATAATCCTTACAATGCCATTTATAAATTTTCTTATTGGAATAATCTGATGGGCGATCCCGGCATGGATATCTGGACAGGCGTTCCCCAAACCATGCTGGTAAATTACGAATCCGAACTTCCTTTGGGCAGCAATTATTGCGATGTTTCCGTAACCACCGACACCGGCTTGCCTTTGGAAAAAGCCTGGGTTACCATTTTGCGGGAAGATGACATTTTCGCCACCGGCTGGACGGATGAAAACGGTTTCATTTCTCTGCCGATCGATGCAGAAAGTACCGGTTGGGCAGAATTTACGGTCACACTTCATAATTACATTCCCTTTCTGGGATCATTGGAAATTGTGCAAAATGAAACTTTTTTGAATATTGCGGAAACCGTGATCGACGACGATAATAACGGTAATTCCGCCGGAAATAATGACGGAATGATCAATCCGGGTGAGCAGATAGAATTGGGAATAAGTTTACAGAATTATGGAAACATCGAGATAAACGATGTAATTGCTTCCATTTCAGCAGATTATAATTTTATCACCCTGATCGACAGTGTGAAATTTTACGGCACGATCGCTGCCAGTGCTTCTGTTTTTTCTGATGAAGATTTCGTTCTTTCGATCGCTCCCGATGTTCCGGGAAATACGGATTTTTCTGTTTCCGTTTCTATTCAGGATGGAAATAATCAGGAATGGAACGATCAAATCTCTTTCCATATCGAGGGAGCCGATTTGCAACCTACGGATTATACAATTTACGATGGCAATAACGGCATCCTGGACCCGGGAGAAACTGCTGAGATGACGATAAATGCAGAAAATTTCGGAACGGTATCGGCAAGCGACATCACGGGTATTCTGTTTTCGGCAAGTTCAGAAATCACCATTTCCGATAGTGTCGGTTACTTCGGCGATATTACCTCTTCTTCCACTTCTGCAAATAATACTGATACATTCCAAATCACAGCTGAAAATGATATTTTACCAGGGACTTTGATCGAATTATTTGTCAGATTTTATAATGATGAAGGTTATAATGACACCCGCAGTTTTTCGCTTCAGGTCGGCGAAGCAGGCGTCACCGATCCTTTGGGACCGGACTCGTATGGATATAGTTGTTATGATGATGGCGATGTTGGATACGGTCTTTGTCCGGTTTATGATTGGCAGGAAATCGATCCCGCTTACGGAGGAGCGGGAAATATTATTCCTTTAAACGACAGCGGCGATATGGGTGATGCGGGTGATGTCGATCTTCCTTTTATTTTGCGGTTTTACGGAGAGAATTATACTTCGATGACCGTTTGTTCCAATGGCTGGGCAGCACCCGGTGGTTCGGAATCCCGTTCCTTCATGAATTGGAGCATTCCCGGTCCGAACGGACCTTCGCCGTTAATCGCTCCTTTCTGGGATGATCTCGTTATTACGAATGGTCATGTTTGTTATTTTTACGATGCAATTCAGCAAATTTTTGTGGTGGAATGGTCTCATTTGCTAAATGATTATAATCATGCAGAAGAGACTTTTCAGATAATTATTTACGATAATGCTGTTTATCCCACTGCTACCGGTGAGAATCAGATTCTGTTCCAATACAAAACCATTCACAATGTCGATCAGGGAAATTATGGAAACTACTCCAATCATGGAGAATATGCTACAGTCGGTCTCGAAGATCATACTTGCACCAGAGGACTGCAATATACCTACTCAAATCAATATCCGGCAGCAGCAAAAACACTGGAAGATGAGATGGCAATTCTATTTACCACGCCAGCCATTCCTGCCCAAGGACCTTTTGTCGGATTGATATCTTACGAGATCGATGACAGTCTCGGCAATAATGACGGAATTGTTAATCCCGGCGAAACGATAGAGATGATTCTTCATCTGAAAAACTTTGGCACCGAAACAGCGGAAGATGTTGTCGCCACTATTTCTTCGTCGGATCAGTTCACTACGGTGGATACGGCGGTTCAGTCTTTTGGAAGTATAATGCCGGATGAAATCGTAGCTTGTAGTGATGCTTATTCATTTACTCTCGAAAACATCTGTCCGGATCAACATGGCATCATATTCGATCTCGTCATCAACACCATCACGAATTCAACCTGGAGCAGTACATTTGAAGTATCGGTTTTTTGCCCGGATATTGCCACTTCCACTAATGAACTCGATTTTGAAGAAATCTATCTGGGTTATTCCGAATCGATGACGCTGACAATACTGAACACCGGTTCACAGCCGCTTAATGTGAATAATATTTCCACCAGCAATCCTGATTTTTCCACAGATATTTCCGCCTTCGATCTTGCGGCAAACGAAAGCCGGGAGGTAATCGTTTCCGTACTTACAAACATCGTCGGAACGATAGATGATACCCTTTTCATTTTCAGTAATGATCCGGACGAAGCGATGATGGAAGTGGCGCTGATGGGTGAATGCGTAAATCTGATTCCACCTGATATTTCCATAAATCCCACAATGTTTAATCAAACAGTTCCGATTGATCAAATAGTCCAAGACGAATTAACGATAGAGAATAATGGAGAATCTGATTTATTAATCCATGTAAGTTGTCCTGATGAGTTGGAAACAGTTTATGCCGCAGAATTGAATGGGATCGATGATTATATCACGGTGGGAAATGATTCCAATTTAAGACCGAATTTCCCTTTCACAGCTTCTGCCTGGATCAAAATTTATAGCTCGAAATACCATAAGATATTTGGAAATGATGCTGCCGGTCCTTTGTATTACGGTTTTTGGTTCGGATTAAATGATGCGGATGAAGTCACCTTCTCTACCGGGAATGGAGAAGGCGTAAGCCCATCTTCCCGTCGCACTTACGCTTCAATTCCGACGGTACCATTAAATGAATGGTACCATATCACCGTAGTCGGTCATAGTTTTAATAATCGTGAAATCTATTTCAATGGTGAACCTGTGGCATGCGCTGTCACAGGTGATGCATCAAGCATGGTTTTTAATGGTGACGATGCACGTATTGGACAATGTTGTAACGGTGGATATTTCGACGGATTAATAGATGATATCAGATTTTGGGATTATGCTCTTACTCAATCCGAAATCCAATCGT
>DAISYT010000002.1:1363-26235 GCA_036825175.1 Candidatus Cloacimonadota bacterium | reverse complement strand
ATGCTTGCCTTATGAAAATGTTTCATAACTTTTCATAAAATCTGTTACACTACCTAACCAACCATTTTTTTTGCATTTCAGTGCGTTACGTTTTTTATCCAAACACGGTTCCATAACTGAAAAATCATTTTGAAATGTCAATTTATTCATAAGAGAGGGGAAGTATATTCTTTGCTTTCACTAAACATGAACTTCTGAAAATCCAGAAAAAAACTGGCGGAGACGTAGGGATTTGAACCCTAGATGCAGTTGCCCACATACACGCTTTCCAAGCGTGCTCCTTAAGCCACTCGGACACGTCTCCGCTTAATTTATATTTATCTGAAAGCGAAAAAATTCAGTCCGCTTTTTCTGTAAACAGATTTTTATTTTTTCTCTGAATCAAGTGAAATTCCTCGACGCTCTGCGTCGGAGTTTCCCAATTTTTTCCCCTCAGCTTGGAGAAATGCCGAAGGCAGAGGGGGATAATCAACTTTAAGAATTTTCTTTAATCTTCGTCTGTAATATCGTCTTCGTCGCTGCCAACTTGTTCCAGCACATCCACCAGTAAATCTTTCAGATCGCCCTTGGTCAGCTTTTGTGGAAAGCGTTTCTCCAACTTACCTTTCTGCAAATTGGCTTCCAAAGTTATCCTGACGGTTTCTGTGTCGGGATGGTTCGGATTGCTGCGAATATGGCGTTTTTCCAGGATGGAAACGATCACCACCCCGCTAAGCAGGATGATCCAGTTAGCGTAAATCCAGATGAGAAAAATTGGTAAAGCTCCCACCACTCCGAAAATGATCTCGATGTTTGTAAAAGTAGCGATATACCAGTTGAAAAACGATTTAAAAATAATCCAGACAGCAGCAGAAATAGCGGCTCCGATTACAATGGAGCGTTTCTTTACTTTTACGGTGGGAATGTAGAAAAATCCGATGCTGAAAATGATCATGAGGATGATGAAAGGAGTAACGAAAAGCGAAAGTTTTTGGAAAATCGCCAGATTCAAAAAGCGGGAGGCAATCGGAAGAGAAATGGCAGAAAGCAGCATGAGAATTAACAATGAGCCGAAAATCGTCATGCCGAAAAACCGAATAATTTCGGTTAAGAATCGTTTGGTTTTAATTTCCCGGGCGTTCAGAATATTATCGAAAGTTGTATTGATGATCTGGAAAAGCGAGTAGGAAGTGAAAAGCAGAATAGCAAAGCTGATCAAATTGAAGGGGATTTTTTTATGAGCGATCTTGGTGATATAATCGAAAATCATTTCAGCCGATTCCGGCACAAATATGGATTTTACCAGGTTGGAAATTTGATCTTCCATTTTGAAAAACGGTAGTTGCGGAATGAAAAATACCAGAAAAATAATGAACGGAATAAATCCCAGCAGTGTGACATAAGTAAGAGCTGCCGATTCTTTGAATAACTTATCTTCGTTGTATTTTTTCCAGAATGTTTTTATAAAATCAAATACTTTATTCATATCGCAATGCCTCTACAGGATTGAGTTTACTGGCGATGATAGCCGGAATGATGCCGGCTAAAAATCCTACTCCCGCCGACACTGCCAAAGCGATGAAGATCATGCCGACACCGGCGATCAATTTGATGTCGATGAATCCGCTGACGATATCCAAAATGGATAAACCCAGCAGTACACCCAAAATTCCACCGATAAAAGTAACCAGAATCGTCTGTACTAAAAATTGGATGAAAATATCTCGCTTTCGGGCACCGACTGCAATACGGATGCCGATCTCGCGAGTTCTTTCCTGAATGGTTGCCAGCATGATATTGGCGATGACGATTCCACCCACGAACAGCGAAATACTGCTGATCAAAATGAAGATCAACTGGAAATTCTTTTGGTTTTCTGCCATGCGTTCTGCTTCTTCCTGAGCCGATTCCACCCGAAAAACCGGTTTTCCCTGGCGCAAATTCAGAATGATCGAATCCAGCTTCTCCCGCAGTTCGGGAGCGCTTTCCACATCCTGCGCTTTCACGATGAAACTGCCGATTTCATCTTTACCCGTTCCTTTGTGGATCATTGTACTGATCGGGAAATAAGCGCGTCGGTTCAAATACGACAGACCGTTTTCATTTCCAAAAACGCCGTTGTTTTTTAAATAGCGATACCGCATGACGCCGATGACCTGTAAGCGGCGGTCATCGACCGTGATATATTCGCCGAGGGCGGGTTTATTGCCAAAAAGCTCTTTTTTTATTTCGGTACCGATTACAACTACATCGCTGGATTGATTCACATCGAATTCGCTGATAAACCTGCCTTCCTGTACATCCCATTCCTCGATTTTGGAAAAATCGGGTAAAACGCCCCAGAGCAGCGTTTCATAATCGTTGCCACGATAGGTTATCTTAACCCAGTTTCTTTCCTGAGGATTGAAATACTTGGCTTCGGGAATGAGGGAGCGGATCAATTTTATTTCTTTCCAGGTGAAGTAATCATTCAGATGCAGCGGATTATCGTAAGTCCAGTTTTCGTAAACGGAGATTTTGCTCAGACCGCCGCGTTCCATCATCCAGGCGATGGTCTGTTCATTGATGCCTTTCATCAAAGCCAGTACGACGATGATGGACATCGTTCCCAAAACAATGCCGACTATAGTTACCAGGCTTCTGACTTTGCGTGACCAGAAGTCTGAAAAACCCACGACCATACTTTCTTTAAGTGATATCGCCATCGTTGATCAATCCATCGACAATATTGATGGTTTTGTTTGCCCTTTGCGCCACGTAAATATCGTGAGTAACAATTATAATCGTGTGTCCTTGCTGGTGAAGATCGGTAAAAATTTCCAAAATATCATTGCCGGAAGTGGAATCGAGATTGCCGGTGGGTTCGTCTGCCAGAATGATGGAAGGATTATTGACGATTGCCCGGGCGATTGCCACTCTTTGCCGCTGCCCGCCGGAAAGCTCGGAAGGCTTGTGTTTCAAACGTTCCGCCAATCCCACATCGGACAAAACTTTTTTAGCCATCTGAGCTCGTTTCCTTCTGGAAATGCCGCCGTACATGAGAGGGAGTTCGACGTTTTTTTGAATGTTAAGATGGGGCAGAAGATTAAAGGTTTGAAAAACAAAGCCGATGTTTTTATTTCTGATCGAAGCGAGTTTACCTTTCCTCATGTTGCTAACTTCTTCATTATTAAGAGAATAGTAACCACTGCTGGGTGTGTCCAGGCAACCCAGAATGTGCATCAAAGTGGATTTGCCGGAGCCGGACGGACCCATGATGGCAACAAAATCACCTTCTTCGATCGTTAAATCCACACCGTTAAGTGCGTGAACCACGATCTTTCCCATCTTGTAATCTTTCGTCAAATTCTCAACTTTTATTAATTCGACCATTTACACCTTCTTTTTCTAATCGGTGAGATATTTATAACCACGGATTTGTTGTCAAAATAAAATTTGTTTGTTGACGAAGCAGTTGGTCATTTCAAAAAGTAGAAACGTGAAGGTGGATTATGATCAAGCTAACGAAACCAGGATTTGTAAAGCTGCCCGGTTCAAAATCTATTTTGAACCGACTGCTACTGATTTCTACTATGTTGGATCAACCATTACGCTTCCGTAATTTTGCGGATTGCAATGACATAAGTACATTGAGCGATAACTTATTTACGCTCGGTTTCGAGATCAGCGACCGTCAGGAATTTTGGGAAATTGCCGCTACTCATCTCCCGCCTCAAAAGGTAAAACTCCATATTCTGGATTCCGCTACAGCGCTGCGTTTTTTTCTGGCAAGATTGTGTGTATGGGAAGGCTTGGCTTTCCAACTCGACGCTTCTCCGCAGCTGAAAGCAAGACCGATCCAACCGTTGATTTCGGTTTTGCAGGAATTGGGAGCAGATATAGCGGGATCAACATTTCCATTCCAAATAACCAGCAGAAAATTGCCGGGCGGAACCTGCTCTGTACCGGCGAATATCAGCAGCCAGTTCATCAGCAGCCTGATGTTGATCGCTCCGCTTCTGGAAAATGGCTTAACGATTTTGCTCGAAGCGGAGATTGTATCCCGGAATTACATTTTGATGACACAGAAAATGATGCAGGCTTTCGGAGTGAAGGTGACTTTCCAAAATAGCAAAATCGAAATTCCGGGCGGACAAAAATATGGGCAAAACGGTATTTTCGATGTGGAACCGGATTTTTCCACTGCTGGTTATTTCTGGGCGATGGGCGCTTTGGCAGAAAACTGGATTGCCACCGATGCCTGGTCTGAAGCATCCTGGCAGGCGGATTATGGATTTTGGCAAATTTTGCAGCGGATGGGAGCAGAAGTGAAATTCCAAAATGAAATGATCTGGCTAAAACACGGGCGACTTCATGGTATCGACGTCGATATGATAACCATGCCGGATCAGGTGCCTACTTTAGCTGTGCTGGCGCTTCTCGCCGATTCACCCACCATTATCAGAAATATCGGTCATCTGCATTTCAAGGAATCGGATCGCATCGCTTCGCTTTTGACCGAATTCCGCAAAATATCTGCCGATATCCGATATCGCGCCAATTCTCTTGTCATTCAGCCTGGTCTTCAGATCGCTTCCGATACAATTCTCGATGCTCATCACGATCACCGGATTGCCATGTCGCTCTACCTGCTGAAAATTCTCTATCCGCAACTGACCATCACCGGCATGGAATCGGTACAAAAATCCTATCCGCAATTTATCACGGCGTGCACTAAAATCTTGACATGAAAAATTCGATTTTTATTAGGAATGAATTATGAATATGAAGGAAAAAATAGTTATTCTGTCCGGCAGCTTTTCGGAAGAAGCTGCCATTTCCCGTATCACCGGTCGTGAGATCGACGCGGCTTTGCGAAAAGCGGGATATCACACTTTGCTGCTCGATCCCGCCGATTTCTCCAATTACTCCGCTCTGCTCGATCGGATCAGGCAGTTCGAGCCGTTGATCGTTTTCAACGGTCTGCACGGCAAAGATGGCGAAGATGGTAAAATTCAGGCTTTACTGGAATTGGAGAAAATTCCCTATACCGGTTCCGATTCACGTGCCAGCGCTTTGGCGATGGATAAAGAAATCTCCGGTTTAGTTGCGCTGGCTGTCGGGTTAAAACTTCCGGCAAGAATTGTCGTCCAAACCGAAGCCGAAATCCAAACCGAACTTATTTTACGGAAAATCGGTTTACCGCTGGTGGTTAAACCCAACGATTCCGGCTCTTCGGTGGGAATTTCCATCGTTGACGAAGTGACACAAATTCTGCCGGCTTTTCGGGAAGCAATCAAACACAGCAGAAAAGTGATTCTGGAAAAATTCGTTGCAGGTCGGGAACTCACCGTGACGATTTTGGACGGTAAAGCGTTACCGGTGGTGGAAATAAAACCCAGGAACGGTTGGTATGATTATACCAATAAATATACGAAAGGCAACACAGTTTACGAAGCTCCCGCCCAGTTGCTTCTTCAGGAAGTTCACACCATTCAAAAAATGGCGGAGACGATTTTCTCGCATCTGGGCTGTTCCGTGTACAGCCGCGTAGATTTTCGCTACGATGGTGAAAATTTCTTTTTTCTGGAGGTAAATACTTTACCAGGAATGACTCCGCTCAGCCTCACGCCCATGGCTGCCAAAAGCGCCGGCATCGGTTTCGAGGAATTATTGACGAGGATCATTCAGGCATCTTTGCGGAATTTTTCATAAGTTTCGCCAAGTTATATAGTTATAGAAGTGAGGCTCAGCGAAGTTTGCATGGTTGGAAGGAAATGAGCAATTTCCAACAACCGGATTTTTTTAGAAATTATACTTAAATCGTTAAATGCTCTAAAAAAGGAGAATTTTATGAAAAAGATTATTTGTTTGTTTCTTATTTTTATCTGCGGATTTCTGGCAGCCCAGAATTATGATATCACAATTACAATGACCACACCTTGGGGAACTGATTTCAATACCTTCTATCCGGCTAATTTTAATCCGGCAACTCCCGATCAGCAGCCGATTTTTTTCACCATGAATTTCAGTACCACTGCTGCTACTCCTCTGGAAGATTACATGATTCATGTCGAGGTTACCCATGCCGAAGTGACGGTCTATGTGGATTTGTTTACTATTGAAACCTCACCGATCATTCCGATTTATCCAGCTTCTCATCAACTTAATAATCGCGATATTATCAATAATAATCCTGTGGATTACGGTATCTACGGCGATTATGACGATCTGCTTTCGGAAATTGAAGATTTCGTCTTGGAATCGGGCAGAATGCCGGACGGAGATTATAACTTCCGCTTTCAGGTGATGGATTTCCAAGAGCATCCGCTTTCGGAGCCGGTTTCCACCACGATTCATATCCGTTCTCCCATCGCCATTTCACTCATAACTCCTGGTTATCCTTTGGGAAGTCTGGGTCCGATGAATCAAATGAATCAATTTCCGGAATTTATTTGGTTTTCCAATCTAACCGATTACACTTTCGAGCTTTATCACCTCTACGAAAATGTGCAAAGTGCGGAAGAAATTGAAGCGCTGGACGTTTATTTCAGCACTTCCTGTCCGGTAAATTCGTTTAGTTATCCCAGCAGCGCTCCGGCTTTGGAAGATGGCGAAACGTATGCCTGGCGCGTCTTGGCAGATATTTCTTCTCCCGGTTCTTTTACGACCTCGAGCAGTGTATTTTATGCCTTCAAAATCGATATGGAAGAAGAAGGCGGTTTGGATGAGGTTATGCTGATCAATTTCCTGAATCAATTAAATTGCAGTGATGTTCAATCCATTCAAAACCTGCTGGATAACGGATATTCGGTTACGACTATCTGGTGGGAGGGACGGCAGATTACGATGGATGAATTAGTGGATATTCTGAATCGGGTTGCCAACGGCGAGTTGCAACTGATCGAGGGAGAGTAAGATGAAAAAGATTACCATTTTTTCTTTGTTAATTCTGCTTTCGGCAGCAGTATTCGCCAACGATCCGGTGGCGTTGATCCTGAAATCTGCCGGCAAAATCGAAGTTACCAGGACGGAAGATAAATATGTGGCGAAAGCCGGAGAAAACCTGTTCGATAAAGATGAATTGGTCAGCGGAGAAGAGTCTTTTGCCGTAGTCAAATTCGTCGATGGCAGTTCCAATGTGAAGCTATTTCCCAACAGCATTTTAACCATCGAAACCTCGCAGGAAAACGGATTATTAAATAAGAAAAGTACGCTGTTGGTCGGCAGCATTCTGGCAAAAGTGAATAAAAAAACCGGTCTGTTTGAAGTCGATACGCCCAACAATGTCGTTTCGGTAAAAGGAACGGAATTCATAGTAGAAGTGAACGATGCCGGATGCGCCACCGTAAGCGTGAAAGAAGGCGTCGTCGAAATTAAAAATAAAGCGACGGGCAATGTGACGGAAGTCTCCGCCGGCAAAAAAGTTACCGAAAACGCGAATGGCGAATTTGACTTTTCCGACAATTCCAACAGCGAGTTTGACGATTCCACGGAAGGGGAAAAAAATACGGAAGTAATGCAGATAGAATTGGAAAACGAAACCGGTGAAAAAGAAACGATTGAAATCAAGTTTGAAAAGAGGTGATGAAGATGAGAGTCTTTTTTATAGCGATTTTAACGTTATTTGTTTTCACGCTTTCAGCGGAAATAATTCTGAACCACGATCCCATTCTTTCCGTACCTCAGGGGGATGAAATAGGAATCGATCTGGAAGTGAGAGAAGGTGTCGAAGCGATCCGTAAGATCACGCTTTTTTATCGTGAACAAGGCGATCTGGCTTACAAAGAGATCGAACTCGATCCGGGTTCGGTTAGCGAAACTGTCTTCACTTTTTCCATTCCCGATGCGGATAGCTATCAAGCCGGAATCGAATACTTTTTTCAGGTAGAAACAAATTCTTCGGAAATGGTTACTCTGCCGGCGTTCAATCCGCAGACTACACCTTTTTTGCTTAACATCGTAAAGCCGGAACAACCTCTTACCACTGCTTTTATCCTGCTTTCTCCCGATCAGGAGTATACCGATTTTTCGCGAGATTTTGTCATTGCCGTTTCCTATTTTGCTTTGCAGAAAAGCATCGATCCGGCTTCTATTAAATTCCTGTTGGATGGCAAAGATGCTTCCGACAAAGCAGAAATTTATTCCAATATGCTGATTTATAAAGTGGGAAAATTGGCTGGCGGAAAGCATGACTTTCAGATCGTTGCCCTGTTGCAGGACGGATCAGAAGTGAAATCCGAAAAATGGCAGATGAAGATTGTGAGAAAGAATTGGCGAAGCGGACTCAATCTCACCGGAAAAGCCGTGCTGAACACATTCACAGCTTTCGATGTTTCGGATCAAATCAGCAACGAGAATCGGGCTAACCTGCTGCTTACGATGTCCGGCAAGCAAAAATGGCTGGGTTTCAACGGCAGAATTTATCTTTCTTCGCTGGAAACGGAAAATGCACAACCGGTTAATCGCTATTCGCTGAGTTTTCTTACAAAAGTTTTAAACGTTACCGCCGGCGATCAAAGCCCGGATTACAGCACTTTTCTGCTGAGTGGCACGAATGTGCGGGGATTTCATTCCAATCTTCATTTTACTAATTTCCGGCTGAAAGCCAGTTACGGTAAAAGCAATCGGGCAGTGGACGGACGAGAGTCGTTCGATGCCGGCACTTTTGCCACAAATACGCTTGGAATGCGGGCAGAATTCGGTAAAACAGACGGTTTTACGTGGGGGATCGGCTTAACCAAAAATAAGGATGAAGTGAGTTCTCTTGCCCAAAAGTACATTTTTGCCGACAGCTCTTTTACTACTTTCGCCGTTCAACCGCAGGATAACGTCATTTTGGGAACCGACTTTTCCTGGGCGCTTTTCCGCAGCCGTCTGCTGCTGGGCGGGGAAGTTGCCATCAGCTTTTTGAACCGAAACATCTACGATGGAGCCATGAGCATCGAAGAGATCGAAGATTCGCTCGACATCCACCTCGATCTGCCTTTCGATCCTGTCGATCTGGAAGATTTTTTGGTGATCAATCAATACCTCGAACCATTCACGCCGGGTTTGAAAAACATCGCTTATAAAACCTGGCTGCGCACGTATTTCTGGCGGAATTTCCTGAATGTAAATTATTCGGCGGTAGGTAGTAGCTTCAATTCATTATCATCCAATTATTTGCAGTCGGATACGGCGGTGTTGGGCATCAACGACAATATAAATGTGATCAAAAATAAGCTGAATCTCAATTTATCTTTGAACTTCATTTCCGACAATTTGAACGACGAAAAAGATGTTACCACGAAGACTGCCAGCTACAATACTCAGGTGACTTATCGGTTCAATCCGGAGGTGGATTTTCGGGTTGCCTTCTCTCAAAATACCACAGATAATTCCGGCGATGATGACCTGGAATCTTCCATTATAAGCGTTGGAACGGGTTACGACTGGAAAGAGTGGAAAACCGCAGAAACCCGGTTCAGCTTTAATTTTATGAATTACAATAATAACTTCGACCTGACCGATAGTACCGATTATGATTATACCAAAAACAATTTCGTATTCAGCGCTCGGAGTAATTTTTCCGAACTGCCTTTGGAAACGATGTTGTCTTATACCTTTTCGCAGGAAGATAAAAATGACATCTCGCAGAACTATAACTCTTTATATTTGAAGGGAATCCTCTCTCTTCTGGAAGATAATCTGAAACCATATTGCGATCTGCAACTAATGAAATTTGGGGGAGACAGCGAAACGCAGTCGATGCTATTTAATCTGGGTACCGGTTATCAGCTATTCAAACAGACTTTACTCAGCACGAATCTGGGAGGGAAAATTTTTAAGGATAATGACGATAAAGATAAAGATTACAATAACTTAACCTGGAGGTTTAAGATTGTCCAACATTTCTAAAAACGGGAAAATGAAATTTATCTTTGTGCCGCTGATCATTTTTCTGATCATTGAAATATTCTCCTTGTCCTCTTTCTGGCAGAGCCTGGAACACAAAGCTCAGGATATTTTCTTTGTTTTGCGGGGAGAGCGGGAAATCTCCGAAAATGTCGTTATCGTGGAAATCGGCGATGAGACGTTCAATACACTGAATGAACGCTGGCCCTTTCCGCGGGAATATCATGCCAGGCTCATTGAAAATCTGGAACGAGCCGGTGTGAAGGAAATCGTTTTCGATATCGAATTTACAGAAAGTTCCCAGGCGGAAGCCGATGAACTGCTGGCTGCCACTGCCGGTAAATATAAGAATATTTTATTGGCAGGAAAGCTGATCAAAACCATCTACGATTCTTCCACGCGTGAGCAGTTTCTCTCTCCCATCCAGCCTTTCCTGCAGCGTAACATCAAGTGGGGAACGGTCAATATCACAGCCGACGAGGATGGATTTGTCCGAAAATACGACATTTTGCAGAAACGCAAAGACGAAAGCAAAGCTGCCATCGGTTTGTTGGCTCTGGCAGATATTTATGGTATCGATACGTCCGGTGACCGGTTCCGAGATTTTCCCGGATATTTTCGATTGGGAGATAATTATATTCCCAAGATAGATAAAAACAGTGTTCTGCTGAATTATTTCGGTCAGGCTCGTCACTTCCCATATTACGATTATGCTGCTATTCTCGACGATTCCACCTTTACCACTGCTTTTGAAAATCAATTGAAATCACCTTTGAATGAATTCGACGAAATCCTGAAAAAGAACGAATTACAAAACAAAATCGTTTTGGTGGGATTGACGGCAGTCGAGTTTCACGATCTGCATCATACACCGTTTTTCTCGGACGATCAAAAAATGACGCCCGGTGTGGAAATTCATGCTAATTTTATCGAAATGGTCTTACAGCACGATTACCTGATCAAGTTTTCCTCCTGGCTTTTCCTGCTGATAATCCTACTGTTTGGCATCGTCATTTTTATCGTAAATTATCATCTGAAACCCTCCTTCTCTTTCGTACTCAATCTCCTTCTGATCTTAGTTTACATCGGTCTCGCTTACTATCTTTTTGCCGGACAAAATCTGCTGATTCCGGTTCTGGAAATTCCTGTTCTGATCATCATTTCTTACATCACCGGATTGGTGTTCCATTATATAAAGACTGCCCGAGAAAGGAAATTCATTAAACAGGCATTTGGGCAATATATTGCACCGGAGCTGGTGGAGGAACTGATCAAAGACCCGAAGAAACTGGAATATGGTGGAAAGCAGCTGGAAATTACAGTGCTTTTCAGCGATATCGTGTCATTTACTCCTTACACGGAAAGTCATTCAGCCAAGGAAACCGTGGACATATTGCGTGAGTATCTTACTGCCATGGTGGAAGTTATCACCAAAAACAAAGGTACGCTGGATAAATTCATGGGAGATGAGATTATTGCCTTATTCGGCGCGCCGGTTCCTCTGGAAGATCACGCTTATTATGCCTGCAAGGCTGCTTTGGAAATGCGTTTGAAATTGAATGAACTGCAAAAGAAATGGGCCGCAACCAGACGGGATGGCTTCGATACCGGGATCGGCTTGAACAGCGGACCGATGATCGTCGGTAATCTGGGATCAGAACAAATCTTCGATTACACGGCGATCGGGGATAATATGAACACCGGTGCCAGAATCGAAACTCTGACGCGAAATTATCAGACCAAAAATAATATTCTCATCAGTGAAAGTACTTATAAACTTTGTTCTGAAAAGATTATTGCAGACTTCCTGGATGAAACAACTGTGAAAGGAAAATCGCAACTGATCAAGATTTATGAACTTAAAGGCTTAAAAAAAGAAATATAAAAAAGGACGTAGTTTAAAAAAATCCCTGAGAATAAAAAAAGGACATCACAAGGATAGAAATGCCTAAATGCACGTGTTACGGTAAGATACGAATATTATTAGACTGCCGGCTTTTTGGCAAAAAATTTAAAAAACGTTCAGATGCGCAATAAATGGGCTTTTTTAGAATTTTTTGGTTGACAAGAAAAACCTGCAAAACAATTACTCAACACGTGTTTTAATAGACCCAAAAAATAAAGGAGGATGTTCATGAACAGACAAGATTTAGTTGCCAAAATTGCCGCTGAAGCAGGTATTACCAAAAAAGCTGCCAATTGCGCTTTAAATTCTGTAATCGATGGTATTACAGTAGCCCTGGAAAAAGGTGACAAAGTATCCCTCGTTGGATTCGGTACTTTCAAAGTTAACAAAAGAAATGCCAGAACAGGCGTTAACCCTCAAACCAAATCAAAGATCAAAATTCCAGCCAGAAAGGTTCCCGTATTCAAAGCAGGAAAGAAACTTAAAGACGCTGTTAAGTAATTTTATTATTCATGGAAAAGCAAGAGTTATGTCTCTTGCTTTTCTTTTATCTAAATAATAACCAAGAGGAAAAAATGAAATTTTCAATAGAAAAGCAAACGTTGCTCTCGAATATTCAACACCTCTACCAGATCGTTCCCACCAAAAATACTATGCCGATTTTAACGAATTATCTGGTCGAAGCCGATGAGAGTGCAAATAAAATAAAATTTACGGCTTCTGATCTGGAAATTACCGTAATTGTAGAATTTGAAGCTAACATCTCTGAAGGTGGAAAAGTTGCCGTTTCTGCCCGTAATCTGAACGATCTGATCAATTTATTACCGGACTCGATGGTGCATTTTGTTTTGGAAGAAGATAAATTGAAGATTCTCTGCGGTAATACCAAATACGATCTGAATTGTGCAGAAACCAGCCAGTTTCCTCTTATTCCTCAAAAGAATCTGGAAAATGTTATTAAATTAGATGCCGGCATGTTCAAAAAGATGATCGATAATACGCATTTTGCCGTTTCCACAGAAGTTAATCGTCCGATTTTTACCGGTATATTCTGGAAAATGACTGCCGATGAGCAATTGATGGTGGCTACGGATGGCAAAAAAATCGCCGAATTCAAATTGAATAACCAGATAGAAGTTCCCGAAAATGTGGAGCAGATAATTCCTACTAAAGGTTTGCTTTTCCTCAATAAAGTTTTTTCGGAAGAAGTTCCGGAAGTGTCTGTTCTCATCGAATCCAGCCGAGTCATGTTTATTTACGGCAATTATACGATATTTACTCATATCATCGAAGGCAAATTTCCGGATTATGCGAAAGCCATTCCTGCCAACAACAACAATGTTCTCAAAATAAAGAAAAACATCATGAAAGATGCCGTGAAGCGCGTCGCTCTTCTTGCTTCGGAAGACACTTTTAAAGTGAAACTGGACATCTCGATCAGTTCCTTTTCCCTCAGCGCTGTGAAAAGAGAAGAGGGCGAAGCCAACGAAAATCTGGAAGAGTTCAATTATACCGGAGAACCGCTGGTCATCGCTTTCAATTACCGCTATCTTAATTCCATTTTGAACGTTCTGGAATCCGACTTCATCGAAATTCGCATGGGAAAATCCAATGAACCGGCACTCTTTTTCAATTCCGAAACCGACGCAAAATATACAGCCAGGTTCCTGTTGATGCCGTTGCGGTTAGCTTAGTGTGGAAATCGATTATTTAAAACTGATAAATTTTAGAAATTTTATAAATCGTGAATTCAGGTTCGAGGCAGTTGGCGCTTTGATTCATGGTCGTAACGGTGTGGGCAAAACCAACTTGCTGGAAGCCATCTCGTATTTTGCTTTTGGGAAGTCGTTTCAAAACAGCAAAGATGCTGAATTGATCAACTTCTTAAAAGCTTTTTTTCGTTTGGAAGGCAGGATCGGTCTGAACGGAAAAAAGGTTACTTTCTCAGCGGCTGCCGATCGAAGTAAAAAAATTATCAAAGTCGATGATCAAATCATTTCCCGTATCAGCGAGCTTTATCAATATTTAAAAGTCGTCTATTTTTCTCCCGTCGATATCGAAATTGTTGCCGGTCAACCAGCGTCCCGCCGTAATTTTATCGATCAGGCAGTTTCGCAGTATTCGTGGGAATATATCACTTTTTTAAGGAATTACCATCGAGTTTTAAAGCAACGTAATGCTCTGCTCAAGCAGGATTATAATGTTTCCGAGAAAAAAAGCTGGGATGTGCAATACGTCGATCTGGCGATCGAGATCATCAAAAAACGACAGGAATATCTGCTGCAATTTGTACCGCTTCTGCAAGATTATTATTTTCAGATCAGTAACGAACGTGACAAGCTGGAAGTGCGCTACAAATACTCTTTCCCGATCGATTCGGTGTTTCAATCCGATTCTTTGCACCTCGACGCGGCTTACCTGAAAGCATCGCTCACCAGCCATCTGGAAGATTCGGAAGAGCAGGAAAAACATTATGAACGCAGTTTGTGCGGTCCGCATCTGGATGATATCGAGTTTACAATCGACGGGCATGCCGCGAGAATTTTCGGTTCACAGGGACAGAAACGTTCCCTGGCAATTGCCATACGACTGGTTCAGGCAAAACTGATTTCGCAATATGCCGCCGATATGCCGATCCTGATGTTCGACGATGTGCTCTCCGATCTGGACAAAAACAGGGCTGGCAAAATTATGCTTTTGCTGCGGGAACGGCATCAAATCTTCATTGCTACGCCCAATAAAGAAATTTACCGCGATTTTCAATTGCCGGAAATCGCTTTGAACGAATGATATGAAACCGAATAAAAATATTTTCGGCTGGGTCATGTACGACTTTGCCAATTCTTCCTTCACCACCATCATCGTAACTGTGATCTATAGTGTTTATTTTAAGAATGTTGTGGTAGATCAGGGAGAACTGGGAACGGCGTTGTGGGGTAGAGCCGTAAGCATTTCCATGTTGATGGTAGCGCTCACGGCACCCATTTTTGGTGCTGTGGCGGATTTTTCCCGGGCAAAGAAAAAATTCCTGTTTTATAATTGCTATCTTACGGTAATTTTTACGGCACTGCTTTATTTTGTGCGAGCCGGAAATATCTTTACCGGCATGTTTTTTTTCATCATCGCCAATTTCGGCTTTAATAGCGGTAACGTATTTTATAATGCTCTTTTACCGGACATTGCCACGCGTGAGGATATGGGTAAAGTTTCCGGCTGGGGCTGGGCTGTGGGTTATATCGGTGGTTTGCTCTCGTTGGTCATCGTTTTACCGTTGGTTAATAATAATTGGACGGTGCTGATTTTCCCGACAGTCGCAGCCTTCTTCGGTATTTTTGCCATTCCGATTTTCCTACTTTTACGGGAAGTGAAAAGACCTTCCAAACGTACCAATTATTTTAAAACCGCTTTTAAAAGAATCAGTTGCAGTTTGCGGAATATCCGAGATTTCAAAGAATTGATCAAATATATCGTCAGCTATCTCATTTATAACGACGGGATTATCATCGTGATCAGTTTTGCTGCCATTTATGGTGCCACGCGTTTCGATATGGGCGCTCAGGAACTGATCAAATACTTCATAATTGCCAATGTCACTTCCATATTCGGAGCCTTCATTTTTGGTTATGTTCTGGATCGGATCGGCGCTAAAAAAACCATCAGTATCACACTTTGCATCTGGATCATCGTGGTTCTGAGTGCATTTTTCTGTCAGAATGTTTCTCAATTTTATCTGGTGGGAATGCTGGCTGGCATCGCCATCGGCTCCAGTCAGTCCAGTAGTCGTGCGATGATAGCCTTACTTACTCCCAAAGAGAAAATGGCGGAATTTTTCGGTTTTTATTCAATGACCGGACGGGTAGCATCGATTCTGGGTCCATTGGTATACGGTGAAATTTCCCGACTTACCGGCGATCAGCGCTGGGCAATACTTTCGGTGGCTTTCTTCTTTATTACAGGAATTTTATTGCTGCAAACCGTGGACGAAAAGAAGGGAATGGAAACCGCAATTCGGTGGCGTTCCGAAGAGTAAATCAAAAATAGTTTACAAATAATACACTCAAAAAAATCTGGACACCAAAATAAAGAATTAAGTAATTTAACTTTATAAATTACAGGAGGATGAATGTTACGGACAATGTTGCTGTCGAAGATTCACCGGGCACACGTAACCATGCGTGACCTGGATTACGTCGGCAGTATTACCATAGATCAAAATCTGCTGGAAGCCAGCGGAATGAAAAGAAACGAAAAAGTAGAAATATATAATATCAGTAATGGTAACCGGTTTGCCACCTATATTCTGGCGGGAGAGCCGGGTTCGGGGATCATCGGTATCAACGGCGCCGCTGCCCGTTTGGTAGATTTGGACGATAAAGTGATAATCGTAACTTACGGCATGCTGAACGAAGCAGAAATGATCGATCATAAAGCCAGGGTCGTTATTATCGAAGACGATAAAAACTTAAAATACAGGACGATAGACAGATAATGAAACCGACCGCGATTTATTCGATTCCGGAAATGAGGAAAGTAGTTCGTTCCTCTAAAGGTACGATCGGATTTGTGCCCACGATGGGATTTCTGCATGACGGACATCTGAGTCTGGTAAAAGAAGCCCGTAAAAAAGCCGATGTGGTGGTGGTGAGCATCTTTGTAAATCCTACCCAGTTTTCTCCCAACGAAGACCTGCAGAGTTATCCGCGTGATGCGGAGAAAGATCTGGCAGCACTGGCTCGGGTGGGAGCGGATTACGTTTTCTTCCCGACCAATGAAATGATGTATCCGGCTGATTACAAAACCTGGGTCACGGTGGATGAACTCACTTCTGTGCTTTGCGGAAAAACCCGCACCATACATTTTCGCGGCGTGACGACAGTCGTGACCAAACTGATGCACATTATCGATCCCGACTTTATGTTCATGGGGGAAAAAGACTTTCAGCAATTGAAGGTATTACAGCAAATGGGACGCGATCTGAATTTCCGCACCGAAATCATCGGTTGTCCTTTGATTCGCGAAAAGGATGGATTGGCAATGAGTTCCCGCAATGTATATCTTTCGGCGGACGAACGGGAGAAGGCGTTATGCCTGAACCGCTCACTGCGTTTGGCGCAGCAGCTTTTTGCCGAAGGCAGCGAAGAAACTAAAAACATCGTTTCTCAGATGCAGGATTTAATCGAAGCTGCCGGTGGGAAAATCGATTATATCGAGATCGTCGATCCTGAAACATTACAATCGATCCCGGTGGCACACGCCGATTCCAAAGTAATGCTCGCCGTTTATATGGGCAAAACGCGGCTGATCGACAATATGTGCATTTCAAAGTAAATCGAATTTATTAAAGAGGAAAGTATGGAAAAAGTCGATATTCTGATCATTGGCGCCGGAGTTATCGGACTGGCAGTTGCCAATGCTTTAGCAGAGGATTATGAGGATGTGGTTCTGGTCGATGCGGAAGAAACTTTTGGTCAGCATACCAGCAGCCGCAACAGCGAAGTAATTCATTCCGGCATTTATTATCCTCAAAAGACTAAAAAAGCCCGATATTGCGTCGAAGGCGCAGAAATGTTATATGCTTTTGCCGAACGCTTCAACATTCCTTTTAAAAAAAGTGGGAAGCTGGTAGTTGCCACTTCCGCAGAGGAAATTCCCGCATTGGAAATTCTCAAACAGAACGGCGAGAAAAATCAGGTAAAGGGACTGGAAATCATCGATCAGGCGTCATGCCAAAAACTGGAACCGCAGATAAAAGCTGTGGCTGCCTTGCATGTGCCTGGTACCGGAATTATCGATTCTCACAACCTGATGCAACGGCTGGAAAGTGAAGCCGAAAAAAAAGGCGCCTGTGTCGTTTATGACATGGAAGTGATTTCGATCGATACGCTGGATGAAGGTTATCTGATCAATTTTTCCAACGGCGAAGCATTCGAAGCCAATACGGTGATCAACTGTGCCGGGTTGCATTCGGATGAAATCGCCAACATGGTGGGCATCAATGTGCGCCGGGAGAAGCTGGTTCTTCATTGGTGTAAAGGCGAATACTTTAAAAGCTCAAAAGTAAAAAATATTAATCACCTCATTTATCCCATTCCCGATCCCAAAGGTATTTTTCTGGGCATTCATCTCTGCTTCAATCTGATGGGTGATGTGCGTTTCGGTCCGAATGCCTATTTCGTGGACGAACTGGATTATATGATGGATGAAACACATAAAGATGAATTCTTAAAAGCAATCACGCGTTATATCGACATCGATCCCGAATATCTGCATCCAGACGATACCGGCATCCGACCCAAACTGCAAAAGGAAGGAGAAGCTTTCCGCGATTTTTATATCGAAGAAGAATCGATGAAAGGTTTCCCGAATTTTATCAACTGCATCGGCATCGAATCTCCCGGACTTACTGCCTGTCTGGCTATTGCTCGAGAGGTGAAAGAGCTGGTCGATAACCGATAAACCAAACTGCCGCCCAGAGAGAAATTCCGAGATTTCGTTAATCAGGCTGAAAAAGTAAGTTTACTTTGAGGAGGAACGATGAAACTCACGGAGAAATTTCTCTATCACATTTGGGATGCTCAGCATCTGCTACCCGATCTGAAAACCATTTCCGGTAATCAAATCAAGATTCTCTTTCCCGGCAGATGGAATACGGATTCCGGTCCAGATTTCAAAGATGCCATCATCGAGTTGAACGGAAAAGTGATGAGGGGAGATGTGGAGATCGAACTGAGCACGTACAATTGGAATCGACACGAACACCACGAAAATCCCGCATTCAATCACGTTATTTTGCAAGTTGTCTATCATCACGACGGACAGTATGAATGCAATTTCAATGAGAATGGCGAACCGTTTGAAATCCTGCAGATGGAAGATTTTCTGAATGAAGATATCTCCAAACTGATCAAACGTTACACCGAACACGACACGAAAATTCTTTCCAAAACCTGTCCTTTGCTGGGAAAGATGACACTAACGGAATTTGAGGAAATCGTTACGGATTATGGTTGGCAAAGGTTCGAAAAGAAAGTAAAGAGATTCGCTGCCGAACACTATTTCGCCGGTTTCGATCAATTGCTGTATCAGGGATTGCTGGAAGCGCTGGGTTACAGCAAAAATAAATATGAGATGCTGCAACTGGCGTTGAAAATCCCTTATTCCGAACTTAAAGATTTCTATGATAAAGGTATGACCAAAGACGAGTTGATCGCTATCTGGCTTTGTTCTTCCGATTTGATCGGACATCTGCCGGCTTCTTTTCCGCCGGAATTAAAAACGAAATGGCAGGAGCTGTTTTCACAGCAGAATTTCTTTTCTTCCCAAATCGACATAAACTGGCAGCTTTTTCGGATTCGACCGATCAATCACCCGGCGATCCGGCTGCTGCAAATTGCCGAAATTCTGTACGGAAGTTTTGGTTCGTCGCTCTTCAAATCTTTTCTGAAATTATTTTCCTGTAGTCAGGATAAAATTTCTAGTAAGGCTCTCTGTAAAACGATTTACCAGTATTTTCAAACTATTCCCGATTTCCTGCCTGAAAAATACAAACCGGGTAAAACCCGTCTCGATACGATTTTGATCAATATCATTCTGCCGCTCGTCATGGTTTACGCCAGAGAAAAGTCGTTCGCCGATCTGGAAAAAATCATCGTTCAAATTTATCGGGAATATGCCGGATTACCCGCCAATTTTATTACCAGGTTTATGGATGGTTTTCTTACCGCTCCGCAACAAAACATCGTTTCACGGAAAGCCATTTGCCAGCAGGGCATCCTGAAATTATATTACGATAAATGCCAATATCACAATTGTGAGGAATGTTCGGCGTAAGAGTTTTTTGCGTTGACATTTTCCACTGGATTTTGTTTCTAACAAACGGAGGTAGAAATGAAAAACACAATAATATTATTTATTTTATTAATGGTCTCAACAGCTTTTGCTACAACAATTTATGATATCCAATACACCACCGATCCGGGAACGAGTAATTATTATCCCTCACCTTTGGTTGGTCAGAGTGTTACCGTTACAGGCATCGTTACAGGCGCTGACTACGGACAGGATAATAAATTTTTTATGAGCGATCCGGAAGGTGGTCCCTGGCACGGTATTTATGTTTATGATTACACGGTTGGACCTGCTCTGGGAGACGAAGTGGAAGTAACCGGCACAGTCTCGGAATATTATGGTTTGACCGAACTCGGTTATTGTACCATCACTATTCTCAGCTCCGGCAATACCGTACCGGCACCTTCGGTGGTTACCACTCTCGATCTTGCCGTTCCTGCTCTGGCAGAACAGTACGAGGGTTGTCTTGTTTCCGTTTCCGATGTGATAGTAACGGAAGCACAAAACAATTATGGCGAATGGTATGTGGATGATGGAAGTGGTGAATGTCAGGTGGATGACGGATTTTTCTATCTCGACACTGTTACCCCGCCCATCGTGATTACCGTAGGAATGACCTGGGCGCAGATTATTGGCTGTCTCGATTTCAGTTATGATGAATATGCCATCAATCCGCGTACACCGGATGATCTGATCGATACAATCGTTTCTTTGGATGCTGATTTCTCTGCAACGCCTCTTTCCGGTAACGTTCCATTGGAAGTAACTTTTACGGATGCTTCCAGCGGCAACATTACTTCCTGGGCGTGGGATTTTGATAACGATGGCAATATCGATAGTAACGACCAGAATCCTATTTATACTTATGAAGCCGTGGGAACCTACACCGTTAGTTTAACAGTGAGTAACGGAACGCTTACCGATACGGAAACCAAAACCGATTACATCACGGTGAATATGAGCGTATCTGCTGATTTTTCTGCTGATCCACTTTCCGGGTATGCACCTTTGGAAGTCCAATTCTCCGATTTATCCACCGGTAATATCACTTCCTGGGCATGGGATTTTGATAACGATGGCACGATCGACAGTAATGAGCAGAATCCGACTTATACCTATACAGAACCGGGAACTTATTCCGTAGCGCTCACCGTGCAGGATGCTTATTGCAGCGACACTGCGGTGGAAAACGATTATATAACCGTGGACGAAGCCGTTATTGCCGATTTCTCAGCTACGCCGCTTTCCGGGCTGGCTCCTTTGGAAGTACAATTTACCGATGCTACAATCGGAAATGTGGGAACCTGGGCATGGGATTTTGATAATGATGGTAATATCGACAGTGTTGAACAGAATCCGCTTTTTACTTATGATCAAGCCGGCGATTACACTGTGACATTAACCGTTACCGATGTAACAGGCGGCTATACTTCTACCGAAACGAAGGAAGATTATATTTCAGTAGGAGAATCGGTGGTAGCCGATTTCTCAGCTACACCGCTTTCCGGAATTGCACCTTTGGAAGTACAGTTTACCGATGCTTCCACCGGCTCTATAACTTCCTGGGCATGGGATTTTGAGAACGATGGTACGATCGATAGTAACGAACAGAACCCAACTCATACTTATACTAGCGGCGGAACATACACTGTGTCGCTACTGGTAAGCGATGGCACAAGCACCGATACCAAAGTGCGGAATAATTATATTTCTGTCACGGAAGTGGGGAATGATGTTAATTTAATAACTTTTATAACGTTAGATCAGAATTATCCCAATCCCTTCAATCCTGAAACGACGATCAGCTTTACCACTCTGAATTCGTCAGAATATACTCAAATCGATATTTATAATTTGAAAGGTCAGAAGGTGAGACAGCTGGTAAGCGCTCAGCTTACTGCCGGACCGCACGCCGTGGTTTGGAACGGAACGGATGATCAGGGCAATATCGTTCCCAGCGGTGTTTATATTTATCGAATGAAATCAGGAGATTTTCAGCAGACCCGAAAAATGATCCTGATGAAATAAACTCGATCCTTTATCACAAAAAAAATACTTTTTGCCCTGCCATTTCGGCAGGGCGTTTTTTATTAGGATTCCCAGCTGAAATGTTCGGGAGATTACAGTTTCACGAATACAGCTTATTCGGATTATGTTTGTTTCTGATTAAAAATTTCTGCCAAAATTTAATAAAACAAAAAAGGATAAATTTCTAAAAATCACTTACAAATATCTTTACAGTTTTTACTCTTCAAACTTGCCTGGTGCTAATATTCAGTGGGGTGAAAAATGAAGAAAATAATTTTCTGTGTTTGTATTTTATCTTTTGTAGTCACTTTGCAACTTTTTTCTAAAGAGGATGAGGTTGAGAAAATCAAAAAAAGTATTTACTGTCTTGATAAATATTTAAGTGACAACTTGAGTTTTGAAGTAGAATGTCAGGAAATTAATAGCAGCATTGAGATAAATTTGAAATATTTCAACTCCAACTTCGCAGTGGTTGAAAAGAATTATACCAAAAACATTTGGGAAATTGCCTATAATCAATCAGGTTTAAATGTTACAGAACCAGAAATTAAGCTGATCATAATTGATGATTATTGGTTGGAGGACGAAGAAATTTACGATATTGAAGATTACAATCTGGAATTGCTGAGAGATAAACAAGCAGTAACCCAAATTTTATATCAGATTTTTCAGAATTATTTTTATTACGGGATAGAAAATGACACCATCTCTGTTTACCAACTCGAAGATGAAAATACTTTAACGAGAACGTTAACAACTTCAATTAATGGCATTGATGGTTCAGCGATTTTTCATTATAAAAAATTTGAGAATTTATTCGTGGTAAACGATATTGAGTATTTCGAGAAAAATCCGCAATTTGATATTGAACAGACCATGGAATTCCACTATGATTTTAACGTTGACCATGTTTTAAAACCGGAAAAAGCAGTGACAAAAATTGTCATAAAAAAAGGAGAATATACTCTTCGAACCATAGATAGAACTTTTTCAATAACCAAGTGGAATATCAACTAAGAAGAACCTCACCATCGAAATGCCTATGTGAATATTTGCTTTTCTCTGGTGTATTATTTGCTTCAAATGACCTCGTTGTACTTGATGAATTGAAATAGTATCTTCCAAGAGGTTTAAGAAGAGACGCCAAAGAGCACATACATCGGCTTGAACCTGGTTTAGTTAGCCGAAAGAAAGATAAAGAGGATAAGCGGTCCTACATTATTTCATTAACAAAAGAAGGTTCTCTGCTTTTTGAAGAACACCAAGAAAAGCACAGTCTATTAGTTGATGAAATCACAATAAATTTATCAAGCGATGAAGAAATTATATTTAATGAATTGCTTGAAAAAATGATAGATCCATTTTAGGAGATGAATATGTGGTATTATTTAATTAAAGTCGTTATTTCGTCAGTATTGATAGTGACGATATCAGAAATTTCCAAAAGAAATTCTTTTGTTAGTGCATTACTTGCATCATTGCCATTGGTTTCAATACTAGCTATCTTTTGGCTTTATTTTGAAACAAAAGATCTGAAGAAAATTAGCCAGCTATCCACAGGAGTTTTTTGGCTTGTAATTCCTTCTCTGGCTTTTTTTGTAATGTTGCCATTACTTTTAAAGCTTAACCTTAATTTCTATTTATCTATAGTTATATCAATGATAGTTACGATTATTTTGTATTTCATTATGCTGTCTATTTTGAATCATTTTGGTATTAAATTATAGTTGGAGATCAGTTTGTTTGAGGATATGTCAAAAAGTGACCCAACCTGCCACTTGATAATTAGATATAAATCTGATGATTTAATAATTAACTTTATACCTCAGCCAAATCTTGTCGTTCTTCATGTTTTTTATTTCCAAAAGAGTAAGTCTATTTGGCATAGTCGAAGGCCAATTCAATTCCGGGGATGTAAACAGTTTTGGCGTTAAATTACCACCTATCACTATAGGACTGACGAGTAAATTCACCTCGTCAAGGAGAGAACTCCGAATGAGAGCACCACTCAAACGCCCACCGGAGCTGGTGACAATAGTGTCTACATTGAGTTTTGTTTTCACTTTTTGCAATACCTTTGGCAGGTTTACCTTATTCTGTCCTTCTATGATGTAAGGAATATTTTTTGAACGTAAAAATGCCAGATATTCGGGAGGAACGGTTTCAGTTGTCAGATGTACCATATACGTTTCAGGATCATCTGTAACGCCTGTATAACCATTTCTAAATCTACCTCTTCCGTCGACTATTGCTGTCCAGGTTTTCCTGTTTTTATGGTTCAGAATATCTGCTGGTAAAAAATCTTCAAATAGGTTATTAACGTTTTCATCAAATTTGGGAAGTTCTCTTAATGTCTCATTTTCAGCTATCACCATATTACTTCCTTCCAGAAACATATCAGGTTTATAAATAGAAAATACTGCTTTAGAAAAGCTTTCCCATTCTTCATTTGTACAAAGCATTTGATAAAGCTCAGGTAATCTGAAGGCATCAAACATGGTTGAATTTGGTCCAAATGTGATTCGCCCATCTAGAGAAGCACATACATAAAGGACTACTTTTGGTCTATCTAATAAATTACTCATTTACACCACCTTTTATAACAGTGCCATCTTACCGGTTGTAGCTTCTTGAGTGTGATACCATCCGATGTCTGACCGGCACATATTTACTATAAAATAACTGAGCACGAAATTGGAAATTTCATGGAATTCATGCAAGTGTTTTTTTGAATACAGTCATGGACGATGCAAACGAACTATGTATGGAAACGGCCGTCTCCATTACATTACGTCTCGTCAGTCTTTTCATCGGGGCGGAGTATGCGGAGCCTGACGCTTTCCGCTCCGCTCAGAAATGCTTTTGGGAAAATGATCTTCCGGAATGTGTTTTTAAATATCTTTCAAACTCTCTTGCTTTTGATTCCTGTTCAAATGCTAAATAAGTGATGATCTTCCATGGTTTGTACTTTGTTGTATGTGTGACTTCTCCATTATTATGTTTTTCAATGCGTTTTTTCAAATCTTTTGTAAATCCGGTGTAATGTTTATTTGGATATTCTAAACTTTCTAAAATATAAACATAAAACATTTTGGCCTGCCCGGGCGAAGAATGGAGCGACTTATGAATCTGGTCAGTCCGGCTTCGTGACTGAAGTCACTACGCCGGGACAGTCTTTTTATCGGGGCGGAGTATGCGGAGCCTGACGCTTTCCGCTCCGCTCAGAAATGCTTTT
>DAISYT010000002.1:0-1263 GCA_036825175.1 Candidatus Cloacimonadota bacterium | reverse complement strand
GACAGTCTTTTTATCGGGGCGGAGTATGCGGAGCCTGACGCTTTCCGCTCCGCTCCAAGCGAAGACTGGTGGAGGTGGCGGGAATCGAACCCGCGTCCAAAGATAAGGCAAAAGCCAATTCTACATGCTTAGTTGTTTTTAATCTCATCGACCGGCAGGAAAACAATCAAACCTACCCATCGACCAGCCTGTAGCTTGTCGCCCGACATCACAGACTTCTGCCGGGTCTATCTGTTATGTATGACGGTTTACCGAATGCCTAACAGCAAAACATTTCAGAAACCGTAGCTGAACTATGCAGCTAATGCAAAGTTATCGTTTGCGTTTAATTTTGTTTATCACCATGATTAACGAGGTTAGGTAATCTCCTCGGCATGCCTCGACAATCCCCTTTATCCCTGTCGAAACCAGGACACCCCCATCTATATCGCTTCAAATGAACATCGGGAGATAAACTAATTTGGAATGTATCCGTGTCAAATGGAAACTCATGACAGTTTCGGGAAAACTTTCATTTATAATTTTGTTTACAAGCAGAACAGCATCGCAATTTTAGGATTTCGTGAGAAATGAGGGGAATTTATGAGCAAAACCAAATTAGCGAAGAATGTGGGATCGATGTCGGTGGCAGTGGCGATCAGCCGCGTATTCGGATTGCTGCGCGACATCGTTATGACCAATTTCTTCGGAACTTCCTACGTTGCCGATGCTTTTCGGGTGGCTTTCCAGATCCCTAATTTTTTGCGTCTTTTATTTGGCGAAGGCGCTCTTTCCGCTGCGTTCATTCCTATTTACAGCGACATCGGCATCAAAAAAGGCAAAGATTATCAGATTCGTTTTGCCATCAACGTGCTTTCGTTACTGACCATATTTTTGATTATCTTGTGCATGCTGGGTATTCTGCTGGCACCGCTTTTGGTGAAGATCATTGCTCCGGGATTGGATGCCACGACGCAGGCACTTACGATCAAACTCACCCGCGTTTTATTTCCGTATCTTTTTTTGATCGGTTTATCTTCCACCTTCATCTCGATTCTGAATGCTCACGATTATTTTTTCCTGCCCGGGCTTTCTTCCGCTTTTTTGAATATCGGTATGATTGCTTTTTTGGGATTGTTTTTGTTGATCAGTAAAGCTTCCACGATGGAAGAGCAGGTATTTTTCTGGTCGTATGGCGTTCTGATCGGCGGTGTGATGCAAACCGTGGTCAATCTTCCGCTGCTCAGGAAAATCGGTTACCGAATAAAATTAAACATAAACTTA
>DAISYT010000001.1:0-26657 GCA_036825175.1 Candidatus Cloacimonadota bacterium | reverse complement strand
GCAAAGGGGAAACCCCGTAACCGATTGTGAACAAATACAGTTACGGGGCGGGGGAGGATTTGTTTAATCTAAAAATTTAACTGATCATTCATCATAAGAAAGGAGAGGAACTGCTTAAAACTCACATTATACGCTCAAACTTCATTTAAAGAACTGCGCTATAAAAGTGCCGATAACAAACCAAGAAGGAAGGAGCCGGGAAACTTAATTTGTTATCGGACACAAAATCATCAGACTACCCTGCCATCCAGCAAATTGATGATACGGTCACTGTAAGCTGCTTTTTCTGCGGAATGTGTAACCTGTACAATGGTGGTGCCTTCCTGGTTAAGCTTTTTAAATAATTCCATGATCTCGTTTCCCTGGGTCGAGTTCAGATTGCCGGTCGGTTCGTCTGCCAAAAGCAAACTCGGTGTACCCACGATGGCACGGGCAATTCCCACCAGCTGCTGCTGCCCGCCGGAAAGTTGGTTGGGAAACAGGTCTTTTTTGCCGACGATATTGAAGCGATCCAGCAGATCGCAAACCAAAGATTTGCGTTCGCCCGTTTTGATTTTTTGATATAAAAGCGGCATTTCGATATTTTCGTAAACCGTGAGTTCATCTATGAGATGATATTGCTGAAACACAAATCCTATCTCATTTTTATGCAATTCGGTACGCTTCTTTTCGTTGAATTTATGAACGGGAATTTCTTTATAAAAATAGGTTCCCTCATCGATACTTTCCAGCATTCCCAAAATATAAAGCAAAGTGGATTTTCCGGCACCGGAAGGTCCCATGATCGTGACGAATTCGCCTTCCTTTACCTCCAGATCGACATCCCGCAGCACATAAGTTTTTATGAAATTGTTAGCATAAAATTTGAATATTCCCTCTAATTTTAACATGTTATCTCCTTCCATGTTTTTATAATAAATTTGATAAAATGCAAAAAAAGGTTGCACTATCCGACAGCAAAAATAATTTAAGCGTTGTGGGACGTTGAGTTAATATAGATCATTCAACTCACCTGAAGTCTGCTTCCTGCCCGAGGCAGACTTCTTTTTTTTGATGCGTTTTATCCACTTATCGAAAAGAATCTCTGCATTTTCTATGCCAAACAGATAAAACATTAATATGTAGGAAGATAGATGTTTATGCTTTTTACCCAATCAGATAAATTATGTACGTAAACGGACAGAATCTTGTCCAAAGGCGAACAAAAAGAAATTCTACCGGTAGTTTTTATTACCGATTTCTGAGATGGTGATAATTCAGGTTATTATCGATATAAGTTTTTTACCGAAGAAGCAACCAGATAAGTCGTCATCAGATAGCGGTAAAAAATCAGCATATCGGATGTTTCAAAACTTACGGTGCGGGCGTCGATTTTTGTTATTCCGGGGATCATGGCGCAGGCATAACCGATGTTGGTATCGAGTAGTTGGATTTCGCAGGTGTATTTCTGTGCTTTTGGATAAAGGTATTTTGGATAGGAAGGTAAAGCTTTTCCGGCTTGATAAAGCTGTTCCAGAATCTGACTTTGCGGAAATAATTCTGCTGCGTAACGGGAAATGGCTTTTTTGGAAACAAGCACCTGAATTTCCGGAGAAACATTTTCGTGCAGCCAGTTTGCCGTGACATCGTCGGTGTAAACGAATTGCAGAGGGACAGCGAACTGAGCTGCCGTCATGGCGTTCAGGCAAGATTCACTCACCGGTTTGCCATTGATCTTTACGGAATAAAAACAGGAAGAAGAGAAGGTGTGATCCATGTTTCCACCTACTCCCACCGGCGCATGATATCCGAACAAAATCAGGCTGTCAAAGCTTGCATCGATACCCTCGATCATGTAATAAGTGCGCGGATAACCTTTGATCAGACGGGTATTACCGATTAATTTTTCCCAGATCAGATTATCCCCGCCGGCATGAGAATCGCCGATAACCACTTCTGCTTGCGGATTGGTATCATAAATTCCCCGCAGAAAGGCGTTCATTTGTTCGGTGATCAATTCGTTGAATCTGGCATCTCCATAGGTTTCCCGCCAATTGGTTACTCCGGCGATTCCTTCATAATCGAACGAAATATAGTACTTCATTTTTCCTCCCAATTTATAAAAAATATTTCCACTCTATTTCTTTTCACGAACAACAGGTTAGTTGCTTGTGATGCCGGTTTGTTTCCGTCAATCTTAAAATAGGATTTGACACAAAAGGGCGGTAAAATCTTTTTACTTACCAGTCGGTAAGGAGGTGTAAATGACTGACAGGAAAATAGTTATTGCGAAAACTGCTCTTAAGCTCTTTCTGCAAAAAGGATTCTACAATGTTTCCATGAATATGATAGCCGACGAGGTAGGAATTTCCAAACCTGCCATCTATCATCACTTCAAAAACAAAGATGCAATGGTGGAAGGTGTCCTCGATTACTTCTCGGAAAAGATGAAAAACTGGAGTAAAGAATATTTTGCCAATTTAAAATCGGGAAAAGATTTTTTGGATCGCATGTTTCAGGCGATTCCCATTTATAAAGATGTGGAAACCATTCTGCTGGATGAAACTGCCGAAGCTTATCCGTATTCTTTCAACGATCTGCTCTTAACCCTGAGCAAGTATAAACCGGAGTTTCGGGTTCGGATTGCCGAGGATCAAACTAACACCCGGCAACATCTGAAGCAAAACATCAGCGATGCTCAAAATGCCAATCTCATCCGAACGGATTTACAACCGTCACGGCTGGCGACTCTTTTGCATACCATCGTCGAAGGGACGGCATTTATTTGTGAGCTCGATCCCAAACTGAACGTGGAACGGGTAACGGACGAAGTGAGTGATATCGTCAATAAACTGATTTCAAGTCGTTAGGAGGAAAGAAATGAAATTGGAACTTGTTATAGGTACGATTTGTGCCTGTTTGCTTTCATCCTGTGGCAATCCGAAAATTCTGCTGTTTGAAAAATTCAAAGGCGGCATGCCCAAAATCGGCGATAACGCCGTCGTGGTGCCATTCCAACTGAAACATTCACATATTTTGGAAGTGAATGCCATCCTCAAAGATCAAACTTATCCGATGATCGTGGATACGGGCGGCATGACGATGTTGGACAAAAGTATCAACGACACACTGAAATTCGAGACTTTGAGCATTCCGCAGCAAAAAGCAGAATTTGCCATCGTCGATGCAATGAAACTGGACGAGGTTTCGGTTCTGGGGATGAAAGTGAATCTGATCGGATTTAACGACACTTTCAAATTCGATTTAACCGGCATGATCGGTTCCGATTATTTAAGGTTTTTCAACGTGACCTTCGACTATCAGAATCGGCAGATTACATTTAAAAAATCGCAAAAAATGAAGGCGGAAAACGACGCAGAGCATTTAATGAAGATCAGAATGATTTCTCCCTATTTTCCAACCGTGAAATTACGAGTAAACGACCGATTCGATCTGCCGGGAATGATCGATACCGGCTTGCATTATCAGTTTGTATTTCCGGTTAGCTGGCTGGAAAATCTCACTGCTTCCGAACAAGAAAATCTGGTCGCTGCGGAAGGCTATTTTGTGCGCTGGCCCTGGAATCAGTCTCCGCAAAATTATCTTTATCTGATGCCGGAATTGCAGATGGGCGACATCGTGCTGAAAGACGTGCCGGTCGTTTTTGCCGAGATTCCTGCTTTCCTGAACGACGAAACCGTTTTGGTGGGAAAGTATTTCATGGAAAATTATCTCACAACGATAGATTTTCCCAAACATGCGATCAAATTTACGGAACGGGAAAAGTCCGATTACTCGTTACGTTATTCTGCCGGCATCAATTTTGCCAAGAAAGACGGGAAGCTGGAAATTACCGGCATCTGGCAGAATTCACCGGCAGCGGAAGCAGATTTGCATCCCGACAGCGAATTGCTGGCTGTGAACGGTAAAAGCTGTGAGGAACTGACGGAGCTGGAAATAGCCGATATCATCATGGATAAAAACATCACCCAATTTTTCCTGACGATAAACCGGGACGGAAAAGAAGAAGAGATTCGGCTGGAAAAACGGGATTTGTTATAATTTAAATTAACCTTAGAAAAGGCTTACGGGAAGCAACTTGTAAGCCTTTTTATTTTGCCTGCTCGGAAGCGATGATGATTTTTTGCACTCCGCAACTGCGGGCGATATCCATGATCTGCACGACAGTGCCGTGTTGCACGCTTTTATCCGCCCGAAGCACCAAGCTTTTTTCGGTCATTTTATCGGCGATTGCTCTGATTTTTTCTTCCAAACCTGTTATATCCGTAGCTTCGGTGTTCACAAAAATTTCGTTATCCTCAGTGACCGTGATTTCCAACTCGGTGTTCTTTTCCCCCTGCGAGCTCTTTGTTTCAGGCAGATCGAGCTTCATTCCGGGTTGTTCCACAAAACTGGTGGTGAGCATAAAAAAGATCAAAAGCAGCAACACCACATCGATCAGAGAAGTGATGCTGATCGTGACTTTATGTCGCTTTCTTTCCAGAAGTTGCATTATTCATCCTTGGTTTGGAACGAATGGATTTTTTTGAGCAAAATATTGCAGATGTTTTCGATATCGAGGATTAGAGCTTCGGCTTTGCTGGAAAAATAATTGTAGAAAATCAATGCCGGAATACCGACGGAAAGACCGACGGCTGTGGTGATCAAGGCTTCCGAAATACCGCCGGAAAGAGCAGACGCCTCCCCCACGCCCTGCACCGAGATCACGCTGAAAACTTTGATCATTCCGAGCACCGTTCCTAATAACCCCAAAACCGGTGCGATGGCAGCCACTGTTTCCAAAATTCCCAATCCCGTTTCCAGGCTGCGGATTTCCTGTCTGCCGCTGTCCGAAAGCTCTTCCCGCATGATGGCATGGGACGTTTTTTTGTGACTCAAAACCAATATGATCAGGTTGGAAAGCACGCCCTGATGTTTGCTGCAAACCGAAAGTGCCAACGGAATATCGTCTTCCGAAGAGATGTTTTCCACCACGCTTTTTACTTCGGGAATGATCACTTTGCTTTTCTTTAAAGTGAATAATTTTTCGATAACGATAGCCAGCGACAAAATGCTGCAAATCAGCAGCGGGATCATCAAAACGCCGCCTTTTACCAGGAATAACCAAATTTGAGTGAACATATTTCTCCTTTTATTTTCATGCCGGATGAATGCTAAAATTGCCGATCATTCATTCCATTTCTTCATTTTATCTTCTGATGATGTAAGAAAACAAAGCCGTTACTTCCAGATAATCTTTGGGGAAGTTTTGGGGCAAAGGCTGGAACGGTGCGGAAAACTGAATAGCACGCGTGCTGGTGGCTTCCAGCGAATAATGTGCGGTGCTGTTCAAAATTTCCAAATCCTGCACGGAACCATCCTGCAGCACTTTGAAGCGCAATAAAATATCGCCATCGATGGCTCCGAGATGCGTGAAAGCAAACGGCGGATTGTTATGTGCCTGCACCTTTCTTTTCATTTCCAGCAGGTAGGGCGCAAATTCCCATTGATAGGTGTTCAGGCTCATACCGCCATGGTTTTTCACCTGAGTCAGTAGATTTTCATAATCGGCTTCCTGAACTTTCTGCAACTCCTTTTTGGCTTCGAAGGTTTCCCAAAACGATTTGCTCTTTTTTTGCAGTTCGCCCATAATAACAGCCGGTTCATCCTGTTTGGGTAAAACTTCTTTCTGGCTTTCCGGAGCGGATTCGCCCATTTCCGGAATGGGTGTATCGCCTTTTTGATAAGGATTTGTGCCTTCCGGCAGATCGTTCAGCGCCAGATCGGCAGCTCTGGTATTTTTATCGGAAACATAATTGCTTTTAGCATCCGGTTGTGCTTCGGGAACAGCGGGTGTTTCCACCAATTCAAAAACCAGTCTGTCTTCCTTTTCGGCAGGAGTTGTTTTGGCTACGGATGCGTCAGGAAAAAGATCGAACTTTTTTACCTGCAACAGCATCAAAATACACAGATGCAGAAGCAATGAGATGATGATCGCATAATCTCGGATTCGCTTATAACTCATATTTCCTATCTGCTTTTTCATTGTGGCAAAACAAGTTCAGGCGGATTTTATGTCTAATGATTTATTTCTCAAAATTGCCGGTTAGAGCAATTGTACCTTTACCCACATTTTCAAACGCTTGCTCGTACTGCTGCCCGAATCTGGCTGATCGCCCCCACCTTGCGTCATATCTCCGGGGGCGTCATTTTCGGGTCCGCCATCCCTGCCGCCGGGTATTTCACTACCTCTGCCTCCACCGCCGGGTCTTCCCATCGGGGAAGGTATACCGCTTTCTGTTTCCGGCGTTTCAAAACAGATCGAGATTTCTTTTCCCGGTTCGGCTCCGATGGCAAAAGTGTCATCGTTTTTCAGAGGAATTTTATATTCACAGGCGAAAATATCTCTACACGATTCGATGGCGATTTCCAAACCGTTCAGCTCGTCGAGTTTTACTTTTTTATGGGGAACGGAGGGACGGATTATTTCCACTTCCTGCGGGATGGCATGGATCATCTGCCCCATCATTTTAGGATGATCGGAAGGTTGATCATTTTCAGAGAAATTTCCCTTTTCCGGCTTCTCGAAATCTGTGAAACCTTTTTTCAGATCGGGTTGCATTCCCAAAGGAAAATGAAGCCCCAATGCTTTTTTATGACCGCCTTTGGCATCGAACCAAACGGTACAACCGCTGCTCAAAATCCGGCGGCTCAATTCCGAAGTGGTGGGATAAAAACAAAGATAAAGATATTCCTCGTCATTCATGGCGCCGACCACGATATTTTCGTCGGCAATGTAATATTTGGCATCTGTCCATTCGTCGTCTTTACCGTCGATGGCTAAATTTTCCACTTTCCGGCAGCTTTCCAGTTTTATCACACTACAACCGGAAGCGAGCAGAAGCAGCAACGGCAAAAGGAAAAATAGTTTTTTCATAATTTCCATCCTTGCTTTTTTTTTGAAGAAGGGAAAGCGGTGGATCTACTTTTCCTCCCCGTTTCGGATTAATCATTTCTTTCCGAACTCACTGTTTTAGACAATCGAGCTTGAACATCCTGCGGAATTTTTGTGGTAATCCCGGCAGGAATGAACCTAAGTTTCCGGGCGGGGAACGCAGGAACGAATCTTCTTCTTGACAAGCCATTCCGGCTGATGCGGATTCACATCCGTATGAAACGAAAATATCTCGAAGCGTTTTTGGAGCAGCAGTTTCCCGAGAGAAAGGAAATGCTGCTGACGCAATTTGACCGATTATTGGAACTGATTTGGGAAACGAATCAAAATATCAATCTGATCTCCCGCCAAACTCCCCAAGATGATTATTGGACTCTGCACTTTTTGGATTCGGTTCTGGCGTCGTTGATTTGCGATTTTTCCCACAAAAAAATCCTGGATTTCGGAACTGGCGGTGGATTACCCGGATTGCCGTTGAAACTGCTTTTCCCCGATTCGGAAGTGTATCTGCTGGATTCCACGCACAAAAAAATAAACGCCATAAAAAATATCATCAAAATGCTTGACGTACAGAGTTGTTTCACGATTGTTTCACGGCTGGAAGATTTGGATTATAAGTGGGATGGCTTTTTCGATGTGATCGTGTGCCGGTCGGTAAAAATCTTGCCGGAATATAAACAGAAAATGCTGAAAATTCTCAAGAAGGACGGTAGAATTCTGTTATATAAAAGCAAGTTGATGGAAGATGTGAAACTCTTTGAAAAGGTAAAAATTCACGCACTCGATCATCCGGAGATCGGAGAACGAAAAATCGTGGAAATTAAAAAAATCATGAAACGGTGAAATAAAAGATGGGAAGAATCATAGCGATAGTAAATCAAAAGGGCGGAGTGGGCAAAACCACTTCTGCCATCAATCTGGCTTCGGCTCTGGCAATTTTCGAGAAAAAGGTCTTGCTCGTGGATTTCGATCCGCAGGGAAATTCCTCCAGCGGTGTAGGATTGGAGAAAAGCAGTCCCAACATCTACGATGCACTTATCGGTAATAAAAAATTAAAAGATGTGGTCGCGGTCTCCCCCTTTTTGCAGCATCTCGATATCGCTTCCTCGAACGTCGATCTGAGTGGAGCCGAAATCGAGTTGGTGAAAGAATATTCCCGCGAATATAAACTGAAAAATCTGCTCGAACCCGAAAAAGAAAATTACGAATATATTATTATCGACTGTCCGCCTTCATTGGGATTGCTTACCGTGAATGCGCTCACCGCCTGCACCGACGTGATCATTCCCATCCAATGCGAATATTATGCTTTGGAAGGTGTGAGCCAATTGCTTACCACCATTCGTCTCATCAAAAACGGACTCAATCCCGATCTGAGAATTATGGGAATTCTGCTTACTATGTACGACCGCAGACTGAATCTTTCCCAACAGGTCGCCAAAGAAGTGAGAAGATATTTTCAACAACAGGTTTTCAACACGATCATTCATCGCAACGTGAAATTGAGTGAAGCGCCCAGTTTTGGAAAATCCATTTTCCATTACGATATCAAATCACCGGGAGCGCACAGCTACCTGGAATTTGCCAAGGAAGTAATAGCAAGATGACAAGATTAGGAAAAGGTTTAGAAGCATTGATCGGTAGCGGACCCGAATCGGTGGATCGCACCACGGGAATAACTACCGTCAAAATCGAAATGATCCATCCCAACCGCTATCAGCCGCGTAAAATCTTCGATAAGGAAAAATTGCAGGAACTGGCGAATTCACTGAAAGAAAACGGGATCATCCAACCGATAATCGTTACCAAAAAGAATGAATCGAATTATGAACTGGTAGCGGGTGAGAGGCGTCTGGAAGCATCCAAGCTGGCTGGCTTCGATGAAATTCCCGTGATCATTCGCAGTGTTTCTCCCAAAGAACAACTGCAATATGCCATCATCGAAAACGTGCAACGTGAAGACCTCAGCCCCATCGAAGAAGCGCGTGCTTATCAAAGACTGAACGATGAATTCGGTCTTACGCACGCCCAGATTTCCGACATCGTGGGAAAAGATCGCGCCACCATCACCAATCTGATCCGGCTTTTAAAATTGCCGGTCAGCATTCAAAAAATGATTTTGGAAGAAAAACTCTCGTCCGGTCATGCCAGAGCCATTTTGCAGGTGCCGGAAGAAGAACGTGAAAATTTCGCCAATATGATCGTGGGTAATATTTTTTCCGTTCGCAAAACCGAACAGGAAGCCAAAAAGATAAAGGAAAAAGACAGCACCTCGCTGGTGCGTTCCGAACCGAAAACCGTGCCGGAATTACTCGATTTCGAGCGGGAATTAGGAGAAGCGTTGGGCTTGAAAGTACGATTTTCCGGTAAACCCGGTAAAGGTAAAATGATGCTTTATTTCTCTTCTCGTAAAGAACTGTTGAAACTGCTGGAATTGCTGAAGGCAGAAAAATAAAATTTATTAAAATGAAGCGGTTTTTTCTAATCGGAATAATTTTTGTGCTTCTGATCGTGTTGATCGGCGTGGCAACGGAAAACAGCAGAAACCGGCAGGAAGTGCGACGATTACAGCACGAACTGGATATCGCTACCAAATACATCCAATACCTGAACGAGCAATTCGAGCCAAATTCGGAAAATGAAACCTCTCCCGACGACAAAATGAAGGAGATTCTCAAAAATTATTTGAAAGAACAAAATCCTGAGGAAAGTAAGATTTCTTCCGGCAGTGAAAATTATCCCAACCTGATACCGGTTCATGGTGAATATGCTATCAGTCAGCATTTCAGTACCGAGCATCCGGCTCTGGATTTTGCCGCTGCCGAAGGTACGGAAGTGGTTGCCGCTGCCGCCGGAGAAGTGCTTTCTGTTTATCGGGATAAATACTTCGGAAACGTAATGATCATAGATCATTTGAACGAATACGCCACTCTGTATGCTCATTTGGCGACCGCAATCCAGACTTCCAAAACTGCTGTAAAGAAAGGCGAAACCATCGGTCTGGTGGGAAATACCGGGTTCAGCTCTGCTCCACATCTGCACTTCGAAATCATGAAAAACGGCAAGAATCTCGATCCGGAGAAGATTTTGAAAATTACAGAGAAATAAAAATAGCGGGGAAATTATGGCCAGAAATCGAAAAGTAGAACTTTCCACGATTATTGGAAAAGGTAGTAAAGTAACCGGAAATCTCTTCGTAGATGGTGGGGTGCGGGTGGACGGCGAAATTGAAGGCAAAATCGAGTCGAACGGATTTGTCACGATCGGAATTTCCGGAGTAGCCAAAGCTGATATCCATGCCGACGAATGTCTTATTTCCGGAAAAGTGGTGGGCGATGTGCATGTTACCGACGGTCTGGAAATGGAAGAAACAGCCAGCCTCACCGGCGACATTACAGCCAAGGTCATCAAAATTCATACCGGCGCCATCTTTAACGGAAGCAGCCGGATGGGGGAAAAGCCTTCCGTTCCGAAGAAAATAATCATCAATAAAAAAGAGGCGGAAGATTAAACCGGATTTAATAGAGAAACCAGAAAATCCCATCATGAAAGAAATCCTGAAAAATATCGGATTAATTACCCAACTCGGGTTATCGGTAATCGTTCCGATCTTAATTTTTGTGTTGGGTTTCGCTTACCTCGATCAGAAAATTCAGGCAGAGGGAAAATTAATTATCCTGGGCGTGGTAATCGGTGTTATCAGCGGCGTTGTGTCTGCTTACCGTTTGGTAAGAAAGTATTTCAAAAAGTGATTTAATCTATAAAATCAATGAATAACAGAGCCTACGTAAGAAAAATTACAACGATTATTAGCTTGACATCAGCGCCTGCAATTTTGACTTTGCCGTTGTTTTTTAAAGAGTGTTTAGGATGGATTTTGGGGGTGATTGCCAGTTTGGTGAATTTTTTGTGGCTGGCGTACAGCATCGATAAAAGTCTCAAACAACTTTCCGCCAAATCCAAGTTGAGTGCTGTAAAAGGGGCGTACCAAAGATATCTCTTTTTGTTTTTGTACTCAATTCTGATTCTTACCTTTATCCGCCCAAATGTAATAACATTCGGGCTGGGATTGCTGGTAGGGCAAGCAGTCATATATATAAATGAAATAATCTTAAACATTAAAAAAAGTAAGTATTATAGAGGACAGGATGACTAAAAAGAAAGTCCCGATCAAGCGATTGCTTTTGATTTTTGCTTTAGTGGAAATCGCCTTGGTGGTGATATCCGGCAAATTTACCAAAGAATTAGAGCTCGGTTTCGATTCCGGTAAATTTGTTTTCAGACACGTATCTGTAACTTACGATCTTCAGGAAAAAATTGCCGAAGAATTCCAGATAGACGAATATTATATGCTGCGTGGGGAAGACCCCACTATTTATGGTAGTGAAAAGTTCTATCTTTTTTTCAAAAAACTGTTTGGGGAAGCTACGGCTGTCGGTACTTTCAATTTACTCCGAATGCTTTTGATCGTCGATCTGGTTTTGATCGGAGTGGCATTCCTGATTCGCAGATCGTTGCTTGACCGTCCTTCCAAACCACAAATTACCTTTGAAATGCTTTATTCCTTTTTGGAAGAATTTGTCTCCGAAACTTTGGGTAAAGACAAGATTTATTATACACCGTACATCGTGACTTTATTTTTATTCCTTTGGATTTGCAATATGATCGGCATGATCCCGATCCCCGGATTTTTTGAACCTACCAGAAACCTGAACGTTCCCTTGGGATTGGGTTTTTTGGCAGTGTCTATCGTTCATCTTTCGGCAATCAAATTTAAAGGTGCCTGGAAACATCTTCAAAATTATGTAAATCCGATCAAAAATCCGATGTGTGCTCTCGATATCGTCAGCGAGATTTCCAAAGTAGTTTCCATTTCTTTCCGCTTATTTGGAAATATTTTGGGTGGAGCAATCATCATTCTGGTGGTTTCTTCTCTGGTAAGTTATGTAGTTGTTCCCGTGGGATTGAACCTGTTTTTTGGTATTTTTGTGGGAACGATTCAGGCTTTTGTTTTCACGATGCTGGCTCTTACTTATATCGGTGTGGAAGTGGGAGATTAAAAAAAAATGATATTTGCTACAGAATATATAAAAGTTGCCGCCTATCTGGGAGCCGGAATCTGTGTGGGAGTTGGATCTATTACCACAGGTATCGGTTCCGGTGTGATTTCTGCCAAAGCTGTTACCGGGCTGATGGAACAACCCAAAGCCAACGAACAGGTATTCAGAACCATGCTTATCGGTCAGGCTGCTGCCCAGACCGCCGGCATTTTCGCTTTGGTTATCTCCATGCTGCTGATTTATGGTGTCAGCTTCGATACCGTGGGCGGTTGGTATAAAGCGGCGGCGTATTTATCTGCCGGATTGGCAATGGGACTCGGTTCCATCGGACCGTCATTAGGAGCCGGTTATACCGGCGGTCAAGCCTGCCAATCTGTGGCAAGAATGCCCAAACAAGGCAACGCCATTATGGGAAACATGCTCATCGGTCAGGCGTTGGCACAGACTTCGGCGATTTTTGCGCTGGTTGTTTCTTTTCTGCTGATGTATTCCGTGCCGAATCAACCGACAGAAGCGAGTATGGGCAGGATTTTATTCAAAGCTGTTGCTTTCATCGCTGCCGGATTAACGATTGGAATAGGAACGTTAGGCCCGGGAAACGGCATCGGTTACGTTGCCGGGAAATCAACGGAAATGATGGGGAAATTTCCCAATGAAAAATCAAAAATAATGCGAACCATGTTTCTGGGAGCAGCAGTTTCGGAATCTACAGCGATCTATTCGCTGGTGGTTTGTTTCTTATTAATATTTGCTATAAAATAATATAACGGAGGAAGTTATGGAATTTAGTATGGCTCAGGGAATCGTCAAAGCAGCTTCGCTTCTTAGCGCAGGTGTTTGTATGGGAATGGGTGCTTTAGGACCAGCTCTCGGAGAAGGTTTTACGGCTGCCAAAGCTGTGGAAGGTATCTCTCGTTCCCCGGAAAGTGCCAGTATCATTACCAGGACAATGCTTGTCGGTCAGGCAGTTTCCGAATCCACAGGTATTTATTCACTCGTTATTGCTCTTCTGCTTATCTTTGCTGTAAAGATCTAAGTTTGGTGAGAAGAAGTGATAATCCCGAATTAAATCAGGGAGATTTTTATGATCAGTATTAATTATGTTACCGTAATCGTAATCCTGAATTTTATTCTGTTACTGATTATTCTGAACAGGCTTCTTTACAAACCGTTCAAACAGTTCTTAACGAAAAGGCAGAAAGCCATTTCGGATGACCTCGATCAGGCGAAAGCCTCGAAAGAAGAAGCCGAAAAACTGGCTTTGCAGAAACAGGATGAATTGAAAAGTTCTGCCGAAGAGATCAGGGTGATGAAAAAGGCAGCTCAGAAAGATGCCGAAGCGAAAGCTACCAACATCCTGAACAGCGCCAAAACTTTGGAAAAGAAAATCCTGCAGGATGCGGAATCGCAACTGGAACACGAAAAGAAAGAAGCAATGCACGAAGTGGAAAGCGATATCACCACGCTGGTTGCCAATCTTTCCGCCAAATTCCTTACCAGTAAACTGGATGAAAAGAACGACACGGAATTAATCAAGAAAATACTCTCCGAAAGCGAGGATAAGTGAGAAATCAGCTTGTTGCCAAAAGGTATATCAAAGCGATCCTGATGAACCTCGATGCTTCGGAATACGATGATATTTTGGCTGATGCCAGGCTACTGAAGGAAGTTTTTTCCACAAACAGCGATTATGTGAAAGACATCAACAGCCTCAGCTATCCCACCCAAGAACGTTTACAAGTTGCGGTGGAAATAACCAGAAAGCTTGCCAAACAGCAGCTTTGGGAAAATCTTTTCAGAATTCTGGTGAAGAAGCACAGATTCCTGCTTATCGAAGAAATTCTGGAAACATTGGATGAAGAAATCCTCTTTGAACGAAATCAGATTCGCGTAAACCTCACCGTTGCTCATCGGCTTTCGGAAGATGTAATTCAAAGTATAACGGCGAAGGTGAAAGCGATTTTGAAAATGGAGCCTGTGATGGAAATAAGCTACGATCCGGCTATCATCGGCGGATTCGTGGCACAAACGGAATCATATTTAATCGACGGATCGATCCGAAATAATCTGGTCAATTTGACCAGGATCAGAGAAAAAAAATTACAGAGGTCAGTATGAAAATACATCCCGATGAAATAAGTTCGATTTTAAAAGACAGAATCAATAATTTTAAATTTGAAATTGATATTGCTGAAACGGGAAAAGTGGTTCAGGTAGGCGACGGAATCGCCCGAATTTATGGCATGGATAATGTCATGTCGCAGGAAATGATTGAATTCCCCGGCGGCATCATAGGCATGGCTCTGAACCTGGAAGAAGATAATGTAGGCTGTATCGTTTTTGGCGAATCGGAAAGAATCAAAGAAGGCGATATTGCTAAAAGAACCGGCAAAATTCTACAGGTGCCGGTGGGTGAAGCGCTTTTAGGTCGTGTGGTGAATGCCCTCGGTCAACCCATCGACGGCAAAGGTAACATCGAAGCTGAAGAATACCAGCCGGTAGAACGAAAAGCTTTGGGAATTATTCAAAGACAACCGGTGAAAGAACCGTTGCAAACCGGCATCAAAGCTATCGATTCCATGATCCCGATTGGAAGAGGACAGCGTGAATTGATCATCGGCGACCGTCAAACCGGCAAAACTGCCATCGCCATCGATACGATCATCAATCAGCGGGAGACCGACGTGATCTGTATTTATGTGGCAATCGGTCAGAAGAAATCTTCTGTGGCAAAAATCGTGAAAACTTTGGTAGAACATCATGCCATGGAATACTCCATCGTCGTTTCGGCTTCGGCATCGGAATCCGCTTCCCTGCAATATCTGGCTCCGTTCACAGGTTGTACGATCGGAGAATATTTCCGAGATCGCGGTAAACACGCTTTAATCATTTATGATGATCTTTCCAAACAAGCTGTGGCATATCGTGAATTATCACTTCTGCTGCGTCGTCCACCAGGACGTGAAGCCTATCCGGGCGATGTGTTCTATCTGCATTCACGTTTGTTGGAACGTGCTTCCAAACTCAGTAATGAATTGGGTGGAGGTTCGCTTACGGCTCTGCCGATCATCGAAACGCAGGCGGATGATATTACTGCCTACATTCCCACCAACGTTATTTCCATTACGGACGGGCAGATTTACCTCAGTTCCCGACTATTTTATTCCGGTAACCGCCCGGCAATCAACGCCGGACTTTCGGTTTCCCGTGTGGGTGGAAGCGCTCAGATCAAGGCGATGAAAGGCGTGACCGGTCAGTTGCGTTTGGATTTGGCTCAATACACAGAATTGGAAGCTTTCGCCAAATTCGGTTCCGATCTGGATAAAGCTACGCAGGCTCAATTACGCCGCGGCAATCGCTTGATCGAAATCCTGAAACAGGGACAGTATAAACCGTTGCAGGTAGCAAAACAGGTTTTCATAATTTTCATGGCAAACGAAGGCTATTTGGATAACGTTCCCAAAGAAAATGTGGCACGGGTGGAAGAAGAATTATATTCCACGCTCGATTCCCAATATAAAGATTTTATGAAGGAATTGACCCAAGATAAATTGAACGATGAGAAAAAGCAAAAGATGCATGAAATCTGCAAATCAGTGTTGGCTAAGTTCTAAAGATAAAAGAAATTATGTGAGGAATTGATGCCCAACATTAAAGAGATTAAAACCAGAATCGAAAGCATTAGAAGCACCAAGCAGATTACAAATGCTATGAAAATGGTGGCTGCTGCCAACTTGCGCAAAGCGCAGGACAGGATAATCAAAGCCAGACCTTATGCAGACATCATCAACGAAATGTTGCGTTCCATCAAACATAAAAACAAGACGAATTTCCATCCCATTTTGGCAGAAGCCGATCCGCATGGGAAGGCAGCTTTGATAGTGGTTACATCGGATCGTGGATTGTGCGGTTCATTCAATACGCAGATCATCAAAATTGCCCTGAATTATCTGAAAAAAAATCCGGAAGTAGATGTCATCTGTTTGGGCAGAAAAGGTTACGATCATCTGAAAAAACATTCCCATAAACTGATGAAACCGTATTTGAATCTGTTCAATGAAATGAATTTCGATGTTTCCAAGAATGTTGCGGAGCAGATCATCGATTTGTTTATCGAGCAACATTATGCTAAAATCGATGTCATCTACAATGAATTCAAATCTGCCATCCAACAGAATATCGTGGAAAAGCAGTTGCTACCCATCATCCCGGAAGAAAGCGAAGAAATCAGTAAATTAGATTATCTTTACGAACCGGACGAAGACACGATCATAGAAGAATTGGGCAGGAAGTTTATTCATGTGGAAATTTGGCGAATCATGCTGGAATCGTCGGCTGCCGAACAGGGAGCGCGCATGACGGCAATGGATTCTGCCACCGATAATGCTACGGAATTAATAGATAATTTAACATTGAAATATAACAGAGCCCGTCAGGCAGCAATAACGACCGAGATTATCGAGATTGCTTCTGGTGCCGAGGCTATACAGCAGTAATGTAATAGTAAGAAAAATAAGAGGTTATATATGGTTGAAGGAAGAGTGATACAAGTAATCGGACCGGCAGTGGACGTGGAATTTCCGGAAGGTCAGTTACCTGCAATTTACAATGCCTTAAAAATTGAAAGGGAAGGTTTTTCCGAGCTTATTCTGGAAGTGCAAATGCACCTCGGCGAGAATAAGGTGCGAACGGTTGCCATGGATTCTACGGACGGATTGGTGCGAAATCAAAAAGTTTACGATCTGGGAAAACAGATTACCGTGCCGGTGGGAGAACATGTACTGGGCAGAATCATGAACGTCGTTGGTGAACCGATCGACGAGCAGGGACCGCTTGAAACAAAAGAAAAATATCCCATCCATCGTCAGTCACCCTCGTTTGAAAATCTTTCAACAGAAGAAGAAATCCTGGAAACCGGAATCAAAGTCGTCGATCTGATCGAGCCTTATTCCAAGGGGGGGAAGATTGGTTTGTTCGGCGGAGCCGGCGTGGGGAAGACCGTTTTGATCCAGGAATTGATCCGTAATATCGCCATCGAACATGGTGGATATTCCGTATTTTCCGGCGTGGGAGAAAGAACCCGTGAAGGAAACGATCTATGGTTGGAAATGAAAGCTTCCGGCGTTTTAGAAAAAACCGCTTTGATTTTCGGACAAATGAACGAACCGCCAGGAGCACGTCAAAGAGTCGGACTTACAGGCTTAACAGTCGCCGAATATTTCCGTGATGTTTCCAAGAAAGATGTGCTGTTGTTCATCGACAACATCTTCCGATTTACCCAGGCTGGCTCGGAAGTTTCCGCTCTGCTGGGCAGAATGCCGTCGGCTGTGGGATATCAACCTACTTTGGCTACTGAAATGGGTGAATTGCAGGAAAGGATCACTTCCACCAAAGATGGATCCATTACCTCTGTGCAGGCTATCTATGTACCGGCAGACGACTTAACTGACCCGGCACCTGCTACCACTTTCTCTCATTTGGATGCTACCACGGTTTTGGACAGGCGAATCGTCGAGCTGGGAATTTATCCTGCTGTCGATCCATTGAGTTCAACCAGTAGAATTCTTGATCCGAAAATCATTGGTGAAGATCATTATTTTGTGGCACGTGAAACCCAGAGGATCATTCAGAAATATAAAGACCTTCAGGATATTATCGCAATTCTGGGGATGGATGAACTTTCCGAAGAGGATAAACTGGTGGTAAATCGCGCTCGTAAGCTGGAAAAATTCTTCTCTCAGCCTTTCTTCGTGGCAGAACAATTCACCAACACACCGGGAATTTATGTGCCGTTGAAAGATACGATAGAAGGATTCAAAACGATTATTAACGGTGATTGTGATAGCTGGCCCGAACAAGCATTTCTGTTAGTGGGAAATATCGATTCCGCAGAACAGAAAGCAAAGAAACTGCAAAAAAGTTTGGATAAATAACAGGTATAGCGCAGATGGCGAAAATCGAATTGGAAATCATCAGACCGATAAAGAAGAAAATTACCGGTCAGTATGATCATGTCATCATTCCCGGCGTGGAAGGCGACTTTGGAATTTCGGAAGGGCATACTCCGTTCATTACGAAAATTCGCCCCGGAATCATGCAATGTTATCAGGGCGATAAAATGGAGCAATACGCTATCCATGACGGATTTGTCACCGTCGATAATAACAGAGTAAAAGTGGTTTGTGATGTTATGGAGCAAGATTCTGAAATAGATTTTAACAGAGCGGAAGCAGCTAAAAAAAGAGCCGAGCAAAGAATGAAAAGTAATTCTAAAGATGTCGATTACAGACGGGCAGAATTTGCTCTAAAAAGATCACTTATTCGGTTAAGTTTTAAAAAGTAAATGAAGAAAAAATTAATATCAGGGTGACATTAGTCACCCTTATTTATTTATATATGAAGAAGATAACAATATATATATTACTGTTGCTGGTAGGAATATCAGTATTTGCTGAACAAAACGAAATCATTCAGCAGAAAACCTTTCCAAAAATTGTGGAAGAAGAAACAAACAATTATACCGATACAAACAGACAGAAAGACGATAAAACTGAAAATGAATTTTATAAGTCAGAGTCGAAATTCCGACAACCGGATTTTGTGCAGGGAATTTATCTGACTGCCTACAAAGTTGCCTCCAAAGAATTCGATGTGATTTTAGCTGAAGCCGCCGCAGCCGGAATAAATACGGTTGTTTTTGATTTGAAAAATATGAATGGAGAAGTGTTCTTTAAAACAGCTCAAAATCAATTTCTAACAAGCGAAAATCAAAAACCGATAATTGACATTAAAAGTGTGACGAAAAGGCTTCACGAACGAAATATGAGAGCCGTTTCTCGGGTGGTCATGTTTCATGATATCTATAATGCGAAAAGAGATTCGACATTAAGAGCAACAAATGCGGATAGCACAGCCTGGATGGAAAGTAAAAAAAGAGGACCTGCCTGGCTGGATCCTTCCAATCCGCAAGTGCAAAATTATTTATTTGATTTGATAAATGAAATTGCCAAGTCTGGTGTGGATGAAATTCAAATGGATTACGTTAGATTTCCTACCCAGGGCACAGCCAATGAAGCGATATTTTATTTTCAAAAGGAAGACGAAGAAAGAGTTAGAAAAGATTCATTATATGTAAACAGAGAAAGAAAACAGATCATCAAAGAATTCGTGAAGAACGTTAAAAAAATCTGTGACAAACATGATGTAACTCTTTCTGCCGACGTATTTGCCATTGTTGCCTGGCAGAGAAATGCCGATATTAAAAGTACGGGGCAGGATATGGAATTATTAACCGAAAATCTGAACAATATACATCCCATGATTTATTCATCGCATTTTGCCGATAATTTTGGTTACAGAAAAAATGTACCTAATGAACCGTATTTATTAATGTACCAGGGAACAAAATACACCATGAACAGTACAATTGAAAATTGTAATGTGGTGCCATATATTCAGGCGAACGCGTGGAAAGTCAATTACAAGAAAGATTACCTCGAAGCTCAAATTCGGGCAATAAAGGATGTAAAGGCAAAAGGATTCATTTTGTGGAATGCTTCGAATAAATATAAAGAAACACTAACCTGGTTAACCGAAATGAAAAAACCGGATTAGTGTTTCACGTGAAACGTAATTTCAATTTAAAACGTTTTTAATTAAAATCTCTTCGACTTCTTCCGGTGTCTTTGCCTCTAATAATTTTGTTAAATTTTCTTCATTCATTAACAGTTTGGAAATATAAGAAATTGAGAATAAATGTTGAACATCATCATGTAAAAGTAGAAGAAAGAATATCTTCACAGGTTTGTTATCGGGTGCGTCGAATTCGATTTCATTTTTAGATCGCCCAAATAGGATGGAAGGCTTTTTAATTTTGGAAGGATGAAGATGACGCGGATGTAATAAGGCTACGCCTTTTCCTATCGCTGTAGAAACGAGCTCCTCACGGGCTACTACAACCTGATAAAGCCAACGATGATCTTTTACGATTTTTAAATCCTTTGCTTTTTTGGACATTTCAGCGATTGCTTCATACTTATTATCGGCTTCAAAATCCAGATTGACATTCTTCACTTTGAAATAATCTGAAAAACGACATACGGACCGTTTTAAAGCAAGCTGTTCTACTTCTCTTTCATTTAAATTAGCCAGCCATTCATCGACTTCATTTTTGTCGATCTGAAATGTATTACCTTTCTTGGTTGCGTTGAAAACGTTCGATTTAATCATTTCTTTCACTACTGAATCCGTTACTTTCAGAAAATTCGCTGTTTGCTTGAGCGTTAAATATTCTTTAGTCATGTCTACTCCTTATCTTGTTAATTTTTACGCTTTTATATTTTTATGGAAATTTTCTGTCAAGTACAACGAGTAATTTCTTGACAGAATATCTCATAATTAATTGCTCAAGTTATGAAAAATGTAATATTAATGGTGTTTTTACTTACTCTTGCAGCATGTTCCTATTCGATTTATTCGAGTGGTCTGCCGCATTTGAAAACTATTTCTATAAACTCATTTCAAAACAAAACAACAGAGTATGATCTTGAAGAGGACATCTACATCACGCTATCCGATAAATTCTCCAGCGACGCAAGACTATCTATAGTGACAATATCTCCCGATTGTATTTTGGAGGGTGAAATTCTGGATTATTCGAATGAAGTTCTTAAATATGCCGGTTCCAGTGTGGATGAATATGAAGTAAAAATTCTCTTCAATATCATTTTTACTGATTTGGTAAAAAATAAAGTGATTTGGCAAAACCCATCTTTACTTCTTTCCGAAACATATTCAGCTTCGGATTCAAATATAACTTATAAAACCGAAGAAGCTGCTCAAACAAAAATTATCCAGGATTTGTTTGATACAATACTAAAAAATTCCTTAGAAGAATGGTAAGAATAAATAAATATTTAGCTCGTTGCAATCTGGGTTCCCGCAGAAAAGTGGAGGAACTGATATTAGCCGGAAAAATAAAAGTAAATGGCCGGATTATAACGGATTTAGCAACAGAGATTTCTGAAGATAATGACAGAATCGAATTCGAGAATAAGCAGATATACGCTAAAAATAAAATGATTTATCTGATGCTGAATAAACCGAAAGGCTATTTGGTAACTGCAGATGATAGTTTCGGTAGAAAAACAGTTTTCGATCTTATCCCGGATTTCGGAATTCATTTATTTCCGGTCGGTCGGCTTGATTTAATGAGCGAAGGATTGCTTTTATTGACGAGTGACGGCGATTTTGCCGATGCAATTATGCATCCCAAAAATAAACTTCCCAAGCTGTATAAAGTCGAAGCGAAGGGATACATTTCAAATGAAAAAATTGGCAGGTTGCGTTCCGGAGTGGAGATTAATCATTATCTGACGAAACCGGCAAAAGTATTTATCAAAAGCAGAAATCAGTCTAAAACAGTTTTGAAAATCACCATTTCTGAAGGTAAAAAAAGACAAATACGTTATATGATAAAAGAAATCGGATCGGAAGTTATGGAACTGAAAAGATTACAAATTGGCGATTTACGTTTGGGAAAATTACCGACTGGAGCCTGGCGAGAACTTACCAGATCAGAAATTAACTCACTGAAAAATAATAATATGGAGAATACATAAAATGAAAATTGGAATTATAGGACTGGCTAACTCCGGCAAGACAACTATTTTCAATGCCCTCACCGGTCAGGAATTGGAGACGTCTTCTTATTCATTGCAGAAAGCCGAACCGAATCTGGGAATGGTGGATGTGATGGATGAAAGAGTGACAAAGCTCTCTGAACTTTACGAACCCAAAAAGACGATTTACGCCTCGATTGAATATATCGATTTTGCCGGATTTTCTTCCGAGCAAAATAAAAATGAATCGATTCCTTCCAATATTTTGGCTTTGGCAAAAACTACGGATGCCCTCATCATGGTGCTTCGTAACTTTTCCAATGATTTTATCGATGCGGGTTCCGATCTTTCTGCTCTGGAACAGATCGAGACATTGGATTCGGAATTGATCTTTGCCGATTTGATCATTGCCGAAAACAGGAAAGAGAAAATTGAATTGAGCAAAAAAAGAGGAATGAAGGATGCAGCGCTCCTTTTGGAAGAAAAAGCAATTGAAAAAATTATTGCTCATCTTGGTTCCGACCAGCCTCTGCGTACTTTGGAACTCGATCCGAACGAAGAAAAAGCCGTGCGCGGATTCCAGTTTATCAGTCAGAAACCCCTTCTTATAATTTTGAATTCTGATGAAGAAAATTATGGTAAAAACGAAGATGTTATTGCTCAACTTTCTGATAAATATAAAGTTATAGAATTTGCCGGTAATTTCGAGATGGAGTTGAGTCGTCTGCCGGAAGATGAAGCTCGGGAATTCATGAAAGATATGGGTATCACCGAATCGGCGCGAAATCTACTCACCAAGCTTTCTTACGAGCTGCTTGGTTATATCAGTTTCTTCACAGTAGGAAAAGATGAAGTGCGAGCCTGGACTATCGAAAAAGGACAAAATGCGGTAGAAGCTGCTGGTAAAATCCATTCCGATCTGGCGCGGGGTTTTATTCGTGCGGAATGCTTTTCTTATAACGATTTACTAGAAACGGGAAGCGAAAAAATACTGCGTGAAAAAGGTCTCTTTCGTTTAGAAGGGAAAAATTATATCGTTCAGGATGGAGACATCCTTTCCATCCGCTTCAGCGTGTAACCCGGAGAGAAAATGAAGAAGGAAACCAATAAGCCGGAAAAAAATTATCAGAGACCGATCTGGGGAATTCTGATTATGTTGCTTTCCATTCTTTTTCTGGTAGCAATTTCCGTGAATATTACGCAGCTCTACTTTGATTATAAAATCTTATCTGAAACGGGATTATCGTTTTTTAAATTTATCAAGTTACAATTTCCACCCGTGAGTAATCCCATCGGTCCTTTCGGAGTATTTTTCGGCTATTGGATGGTTTACACTTTTGGAAAATTCTTCAGTCTTTCGCTTCTTTTAGGAACTGCTTTTCTGGGTTTTTTCCTGATTTTCTTCCGCGATAACAAATTTGTGGGAAAGATGCTGCTTTTCCTGGTATTTGCTTTCTTCCTGAATATCGATCTTTTCATTCTCAAATCACAAACAGTGAATTATGCCGGAATGTTTCCGTGGCTGGCTTTCCAATTTTTATTAAAAATCTTTCATCGAACCGGAACATTCATCATCAGCACTTTCATCGTTTTGGTGAGTATTATATTTATCTTTGAACTGCCCAATTTGAAGTCGTTTTTTGGTTGGATCGGCAGAGCTATATCCAATACAATCAGATTTTTTAAACGACTATTTTCCCATAAAGAGAAAAAGATAAAACCGGAAAAAGTGAAGAAGCCGAAGCCCCAAAAAGAGCGTCCGGTCAAAGAACCAGCGATGCCTAAAATTACTGATCATGCTTCACCCGAAGATGAATCCGCTGACCAACCGGAACTGCCAAAGCCGAAAATTCAACCAAGAAAACTTACTCAGGATAAAGGCGAAGTTCCGGACGATCCCACCCGAAAATATGAAAAACCGCGCATCGAAGATTTCCTTACCAGCGTTCAACCCAGTCGTCAGGCACGCGATGAAATAGAAGCTAACATCAAACATATCAGCCAGATACTTATCGACAAGCTGGCAGAATTCGGGGTGGATGCCGAAGTGATCAACGTCAATATCGGACCGATCATTACTCAGTATGAGATCAAACCGGCGCCGGGTGTAAAAGTGAATAAGTTCCATGCTCTGGCGGACGATCTGGCATTGGCGATCAAAGCGATCAGTATACGCATTCAAGCGCCGATTCCGGGCAGAGGGCTGGTGGGCATCGAAGTGCCAAATGTGAACAGAGATACGATCTATTTGAAAGACGTTTTGCTTTCCGACGAAATGAAAAAAAACGACGGCATTCTTGGTTTTGGTTTGGGAAAGGATATTTCCGGTAAACCTGTGGTTGCCGATTTGGCAAAAATGCCGCATCTTTTGATCGCCGGAGCTACCGGTTCGGGAAAAAGTGTCTGCGTGAATTCCATTATTTGCAGTCTGCTCTTCCATACCACACCGGAAGAATTGCGCTTGATTATGATCGATCCGAAACGCATCGAGCTTTCCGGATATCAGGGAATTCCGCATCTTATTCAGGAAGTGGTAACGAATAACGAAGATGCTCTGGCTGCGTTGAATTGGGCTGTGGCAGAAATGGATCGTCGTTATGAACTCCTACAAAAATATAAAGTTAAGGATTTGAAATCATATAATAAGCAGATCCTCAAACTGCGTGAAAAAGACCCGGAATTCGATGAACACATTTTGCCATTCGTGGTTATTATCGTCGATGAATTGGCGGATTTGATGATGACCGTCGGTCGGGATATCGAACGTCCGATCACCCGTTTGGCTCAGATGGCGCGGGCGATCGGAATTCATTTGATTTTGGCGACCCAGCGTCCTTCCATCAAAGTTATTACCGGTGTGATCAAAGCCAATTTCCCATCCAGAATTGCCTTCCAGGTTTCATCCAAAGTCGATTCCCGGGTAATTATCGATACGAATGGTGCCGAAAAACTGTTGGGTATGGGAGATAGTCTCTTTCTGCCACCCGGAAAAGGCGAAACGGAACGAATTCACGGCGCTTTCATCAAACCTCAGGAAATTTATGATCTGATCGATTATTTGAAAATGCAACCCAAACCGGAGCACGAGATCAAGATAATCGAGGACGAACAAACTGAACTGGGCGATTTCCAATACGACGATGAACTTTTCCCCGAAGCTGCTGTTTGCGTGGTTACTGCGGGTCAGGCTTCGGTTTCCATGTTGCAACGTCATTTCAAAATCGGCTATGCCCGCGCCGGCAGATTAATCGATCTTCTGGAACAAGCCGGTATCATCGGACCACACGTCGGCAGCAAATCTAGAGAAGTTTTGGCAACGGAAGAGGATATAAAAATTTATGGGTACTTACCGGACTAAGCTGCTGATCGGGTTGTTGTTAACCTGCGTTTTCCAACTTCTTGCCGAGACAAAATTGGCAGATATTTATGATTCTGTTCTGATCAAATATGCCACCGTAAAATATTATGAAGCGGATTTTGAGCAGGAAAATTACTGGAAAGAAATGGATGTTATGCAGAAATCGGCAGGAAGGGTTTACTTCGATTTCGACAATTTTCTGATGGAATATGCGGAGCCGAAAGGGCAGTTTATTTTGGTTCAAAATGATACGGTGACGTTGTATGATGCGGCTTCCAATCAGGCGATCATTTCCAATAATATGGGAATCGAGCTGCGTCCCGTAAAGCTGATTTCGGAGTATTGGGAAAATTCTCAGAAACAATTGGAATATTCGGAAGGAAATGTCGTGAAACTGCTGATGCAAACCGATGCGGAACGAATTTCTTTAACGCTGGAAAATTACATGTTGGTGGAATTATTAATTCAGGATAATGATGATAATTTCGTCGTGTATAAATTTAAAAATGCCAAAATCAATGAGGAATTACCCCCGCATATTTTCCAAAAGAAAATTCCTGATGATGCAAATTTAATCGATCAAACCAAGTAAAAACCGGGAGAAAAAATGATAGCTCTGATTATGGCAGGCGGCGTGGGAACACGTTTCTGGCCCCTCAGCAGGGAATCCAATCCTAAACAATTTTTAAACATTTTATCCGACCGTTCCATGCTCCAGATGACTGTGGATCGGTTGACTTCCCAAATAAAGATGGAAGACATTTTCATCGTGACGGCGGCTTCTCAGGCGGAACTGACCAAACAGCACCTGCCGGAATTGCCGGAAGAAAATATTATCGTCGAACCATTCGGTATGAACACCGCTCCCTGTATCGCTCTCAGCGCTTCGTATCTTGCCAGAAAATATGATCGGAAAGAAGAAATGATTGTTTTGCCAGCCGACCATTTAATTGCAAAAAAAGATGATTTTTTGGATTCTCTGAAAGTAGGGAAGGAGTCGGCGGAATTGGATAATCTGGTTACTTTCGGTATCAAACCGAACTATCCGGCTACCGGTTACGGTTATATCGAAGCCGGAGAAAAGATCGATGAACAGAAATTTTTCGTGAAGCAATTCAAAGAAAAACCCGATCTGGAGACGGCTCAACATTTTCTGGCAGCAGGAAATTTTTTCTGGAATAGCGGCATGTTCATGTGGAAGATCGAAACAATTCTGCAGGCTTATCAGAATTATTTGCCCAAAGTAATTTCCATTTTGGATGAAATTAATCAAAAGTGGGATGAAGCTGGATTGCAGGCAGATTTCAGCGAGGAATACGCCAAAATGCCCAAGCTGCCGGTGGATATCGGTATCATGGAACAAGCGGAAAAACGCGTCGTAATTCCCGTGGATTACGGTTGGAGCGACGTGGGAAGCTGGAAGGCTCTTTACGATGTTTCCGAAAAAGATGAAAACGGAAACGTGCTGAAATGTAATTCCGAAATCATCGACAGCAATAATAATTATGTTAATTCTCCGAAATTTGTTTCGTTGATCGGTGTGGAAAATCTGGTCGTGGTCGATAGTGGCGATGCTTTATTGATTGCCGATAAAGACCGTAGTGAGGACGTGAAGAAGATCGTGGAGAAATTGAAAAAGGACGAAAAGAAAGAATATTTATAATTCCCCTCTGAAGATTTATAAG